>DATDIY010000112.1:0-6696 GCA_036520815.1 Acidimicrobiales bacterium | reverse complement strand
GCGCGCCGGCGTCCTCGTCACCGAGGGGTACGCCGGCCTCGTCACCGGCCACACCCACGAGCCCGAGCTGGCCGTCGTGGGCGGCGGCTTCTACGCCAACAGCGGCTGCGGGGTGGAGTCCGTCGGTGCCGTCCCGGCCCGCTTCGGGCTCCCGAAGCCGTTCAACGGCGTGCTGCGCTGCTCGCGCGTCGAGCTGCGGGCCCTCGACAACCTGAAGGTCGACCTCGTCCTCGGGGAGACCCCCGTGCCCAGCTCCTCCAAGCTCGAGCGGATGGTCGAGAAGCCCCGCCACGACATCCCCGTGACGCCCGCGGTCGTGGGAGCGTTGCCGGGCGGACCCACCTGGCCGCTCGACGACTCCCGGCTGGGCGACACCCGCAAGCGCCGCGGCGTCCGGTCGTTCACCGCCACGGTGATGGTCGTCGTCGGCGTGGTCAACATCCTCGGCGCCTTCCTCCCCGCCCTGTGGGAGCACTTCGAGCGGGTCGAGAAGCTCCTCCCGTTCCACGCCCACCACACCGCCGGCGTGGTCGGCATCCTGGCCGGTGTGGCGCTGATCGGGCTCTCGTTGCCCGTGCGCCGCGGCTACCGACCGGCGTACGTCGCCTCGGTGATCGTGCTGTGCGTGAGCATCCTCACGATGCTCAGCCACACCGCCACCGTCGCCCAGGCGATCATCAGCATCGCCGTGCTGCTGTGGCTGATCGCCCAGCACTCGCAGTTCCGGGTGATGCCCGCCGGTCGCAGCCACCTCGTGCAGTGGATGCTCGCCCTCGGGCTCGGGGCGGTCGCGCTGGCGGCGGTCCTGCTCGCGTCGTTCGACCGAGACGAGCAGCTCGCCCGCAACAGCATCGCCCTCGCCATCGGTCTGCTCGTGCTCGTCGGCATCGTCGCCGCCCGCCCCGGACGCTGGAAGCGCCGCACCGGCGCCGAACGGGAAGAGGCCATGGAGCGGGCCCGGGCCATCGTCGCCACCCACGGCGGCGACACGCTCGACTACTTCGCCCTCCGTGACGACAAGGCGTTCCTGTTCAGCGGAGACGGCCTCGTCGCCTACACCGTGCTCGACCGCACGATGCTCATCTCCCCCGACCCCATCTGCCCGGCCGAGCAGCGCGCCGAGGTGTTCACTGACGCCATCGAGCTGGCCGACAGCCACGGCTGGGACGTCTCGGTGCTCGCCGCCAACGCCTCGTGGCTGCCGATCTACCACGCCCTCGGGTTGCACGAGATCTACATGGGCGACGAGGCGGTGGTCGACTGCAGTGAGTTCACCCTCGAGGGCCGGACCATGAAGTCGCTGCGCGGCACCTACAACCGGGTGTCGAAGCTCGGCTACCGCGTCGAGATGCGCAACCCGGCCGAGGTCGAGCCCGAGCTGCGCGACGCCCTGCTCGAGCTGATGACCGAGACCCGCCAGGGCGGGGCCGAGCGCGGCTTCTCGATGACCCTCAGCCGCATCTTCGACCCCCGCGACACCGGCTTGCTGCTCGCGGTGTGCTTCGCCCCCGACGGCAGGCCCGTCGCCTTCAACCAGTACGTGCCCGCCCAGCACATCGGCGGCTGGTCGCTCGACCTGATGCGCCGCACCGCCGATCAGGACGCCCCCAACGGCCTCACCGACTTCGTCGTGCTCGAGACCATCCTCTGGATGCGCAAGCAGGGCCTGCGGGGCCTGTGCCTCAACTTCGCCGTCATGCGGGCGGTGCTCGCCGGTGAGCTCGGCGACGGCCCGTGGCGCAAGCTCGAGCAGAAGACGCTGCACCGCTTCAGCGAGTCGATGCAGATCGAGTCGCTGTGGAAGTTCAACGAGAAGTACGACCCGACCTGGCGGCCCCGCTACGTCGTGACCGATGCCAAGGTCGAACGCGCCCGTGCCGGGATCGCCATCGCCCGGGCCGAGTCGGTGTTCGATGTCCCGGTCGTGGGCCGGATCCTCAGGCCGCCCCAGCCGATCCCCGGCGAGCCCACCGAGGCCCTCGAGGAGGAGCGGACGGCGTGAGCATCGCCCCCCGCCTGCGCCGCGGACGTCACGGCGTGGAGGCGCTCGACCCGATCAGCAGCCCGCCGCGCGCGGCGCGCACGCTGGGCGTCATCGGCTTGGCCCTCGTGCTGCTGTCGGCCATGGACAGCATCCGCAACCTGCCCAGCACCGCCACCTTCGGCTGGGCCTGCGTGTTCTTCTACCTGCTGGCCGTCGTCACCTACCTGATACCGGTGGCTTTCACGTCCGCGGAGCTGGCCACGACGTGGCCCCAGGAAGGCGGCATCTACGCGTGGGTCCGGGAGGCGTTCGGCTCGAAGTGGGGCTTCCTGGCGGTGTGGTGCGACTGGTCGGAGAACCTGGCCTGGTTCCCGACCGTGCTGTTGTTCCTCGCCACCACCGCCGCCTACGTCATCGACCCCGCCCTGGCGGACAACAAGGTGTTCCTGGTCGTCACCATGCTCGGGATCTTCTGGGGGACGACCATCGCCGCCATGGCCGGTGCCAGCCGGGTCGCCCACTGGATCGGCCGCCTCGTGATCGCCGGCACCGCCATCCCCACCCTCATCGTGATCGTGCTCGGAATGTGGTGGCTCGGCTCGGACAAGCCGTCGCAGATCCCGTGGTCGCCGGGAGCCGTGATCCCCGAATGGGAGGGGCTGGCCAGCCTCGTCTACATCGCCGGCATCGTGGTCGCCTTCGCCGGCATGGAGATCGGCGGCTACTACGCCCGCCAGGTCCGGAACCAGAAGAAGGTGTACCCACTCGCTGTCGGCACGGCTGGGGTGGCGGTCGCCGCGCTCTCGATCCTCGGCAGCCTCGCCATCGCCGTCGTCGTCCCCAAGAGCGACATCAGCCTGAGCGGCGGGGTCATGCAGGCCCTCACCACGTTCTTCGACGACCTCGACATCGCCTGGCTGATCAAGCCCATCGGTCTGCTGGTCATGGTGGGCGTGATCGGATCGCTGGTGTCGTGGGCCATCGGGCCGGCGATGGGCATGCAGAAGGTCGCGGCCGACGGTGGTCTGCACCCGTGGTGGTCGCGCACCAACGGACGCGGGGCGCCGATGTCGGTGCTCCTGCTGCAGGCCGTCATCGGAACGCTGCTCAGCCTGCTGCTGCTGTTCGTCGACAGCATCAACACCTACTACTGGATGCTCACCGCCCTGGTGGCCCAGACGTTCCTGGTCATGTACCTGCTCATGTACGCCTCCGTCGTGCACCTGCGGCGCACCCAGCCCGACGTCCCTCGCCCGTTCCGGATCCCCGGTGGCCGGGTCGGCCTGGTCGTGATCGTCGGCATCGGCGTCGCCGGCTCGGTGTTCACCTTCCTGCTGGGCTTCATCCCCGCCAGCCATCTCTCGGTCGAGGGGACGGCGCTCTACGTGCTCGCCATGGTCGTCGGCATCGCCTCGATCTGCATCACACCCTTCCTGCTCCACCGCGATCAGCCGGACGGCACCGAGATCGAGGCGTCGAGCGACCCCGCGATCTAGCGTCGGAGGCCATGGCGTCCGAGCTGGCGATCGACGTCGAAGGGTTGGTCAAGACGTTCGGCTCGTTCCGTGCGCTCGACGGGCTCGACCTGACCGTGGCGCGGGGCGAGGTGCACGGCTTCCTCGGCCCGAACGGCTCGGGGAAGACGACCACCATCCGGATCCTGCTCGGGCTGCTGCGAGCCGACTCGGGTCGCATCTCGCTGCTCGGACGGGACCCGTGGCGCGACGCCGTCGCCGTGCACCGCCGCATCGCCTACGTGCCGGGCGACGTGAGCCTGTGGCCCAAGCTCACCGGCGGCGAGATCATCGACCTGTTCGGCCGCCTCCGGGGCGACCTCGACACCCGCCGCCGCGACCAGCTCATCGAGCGCTTCGAGCTCGATCCGACCAAGCGGTCCCGCACCTACTCCAAGGGCAACCGCCAGAAGGTGGCGTTGGTGGCGGGTCTGTCGTCGTCGGCCGAGCTGCTCCTGCTCGACGAACCGACGTCCGGGCTGGACCCGATCATGGAGGCGGTGTTCCAGGAGACGATCCGTGAGACCACCGCCGAGGGCCGCACGGTGCTGCTCTCGAGCCACATCCTCGGCGAGGTCGAGGCCCTCTGTGAGAGCGTGAGCATCATCCGCGCCGGCCGCACGGTGCAGACCGGAACGCTCGAGGAGCTCCGGCATCTGCGCCGCACCGCCATCACGGCCGAGACCCGACAGCCGGTCGCGGACCTCGGAAATCTGCCGGGCGTCGCCGTCGTGGCGCGCTCCGACACCAAGGTGCGTCTGGAGGTCGACGCCGCGCAGCTCGACACGGTGGTGCAGCGCCTCGCCGGCGCCGGGCTGGTCGCCCTGGTGAGCACCCCACCCACGCTCGAGGAGCTGTTCCTCCAGCACTACGACGACGAGCTGACCGCCGACATGGCCCACGGGTCGGGGGACGCCGGCGCGTGAGCAGCCTGACCGGGACCTGGGCGCTCGCCCGGTTCGCCGTACGCCGCGACCGCGTGCGGATCGCCGTCTGGATCCTCTCGATCGTGGTCCTCGTCGTCATCACGGCGGCGAGTGTCAAGGGCCTCTACCCGACCCAGCACGACCTCGACGTGGCCGCTGCCGCCTCGATCGACAACCCGGCCGCGCTGGCCTTCAACGGTCCGGCCTACGGCCTCGACACCGTCGGCGGCCAGGTCGCGTTCCAGGTCGGCGCGTTCGGCCTGACCGTGGTGGCGCTGATGTCGCTGCTCATGGTCGGTCGCCTCACCCGTTCCGAGGAGGAGAGCGGACGACTCGAGCTGGTGAACTCCATGGCCGTCGGCCGCCACGCCGCGCTCGCCGCCGCCCTGGTCGTGGTGAGCGCCATGAACGTGGTGGTGGGCGTGCTCGTGGGCGCCTCGCTCGTCGCCATGGACCTCCCCGTCGGCGGGTCGATCCTGTTCGGGCTGTCGTTCACGATGATCGGGCTGATGTTCATCGGCGTCGAGACGGTCACCACCCAGGTCACCGAGAGCTCGCGGACCGCCTCGGGACTGGCCGGGGCCGTGCTCGGTGTCTCCTACGCGGTGCGGGCGATCGGCGACGTCGGCAACGGTGCCCTCTCGTGGCTCTCCCCGATCGGTCTCGTGCAGAAGGCGCGGCCCTACGCCGGCGACGTGTGGTGGCCTCTCGGCATCGCTCTGGTCCTGACCGTGGGCCTCGCCCTGCTCGGCGCCTACCTGCGATCGCACCGCGACTTCGGCAGCGGCCTCGTGCAGCCCCGTCCCGGACGGGCGACGGCCAGCCCTTTGCTCGGTCGTCCGCTCGGGCTCGCGGTGCGGCTCCAGCGCGCCACGGTGTGGTGGTGGGCCTTCGCCGTGCTGCTGACCGGAGTCGCCTACGGCTCGATCGCCAACAGCATCGAGGACTTCATCGGCGACAACCAGGCGGTCGCCGACATGGTCGCCGCCGCCGGAGGTGGAGCCTCGCTCGTCGACTCCTACCTGGCCACATCGCTGCTCATCCTCGCCGTCATCGCCGGGGGCGCGGCCGTGCAGATGGCCCTGCGCCTGCACAGCGAGGAGACAGCCGGGCGGGTGGAGCCTCTCCTCGCGACGCCGGTGTCGCGCACCGGCTGGATGAGCAGCCACCTCGCGGTAGCCCTCGGGGGCAGCGCGCTGATCATGATGGCCGGCGGGTTCGGTACCGGCGCGACCTACGCGTTCGTCACCGGTGATGCCGGGCAGATCCCCCGTCTCATCGGTGCCGCCCTCGTGCACGTCCCCGCCATCTGGGTGGTCGTCGGGATCGCCTGCGCCCTGTTCGGGGCCGCTCCCCGATGGGCCGTGCTCGCCTGGGTCGGGGTTGCGGTCGGGCTGGTCGTCGCCATGTTCGGCGCGCTGCTCGACCTCCCCGGGCTGGTCATGGACCTCTCGCCGTTCCAGCACACGCCTCAGGTCCCCGCCCAGGACCTCACCGCGCTGCCACTGATCGTGCTGCTCGCCGTCGGCGCCAGCCTCGTCGCCGTGGGCCTGGCCGGGTTCCGCCGCCGCGACATCGGCTGATCGCCACCGGACCTCCCCCGTCAAGGCCTCCCCCAACCTGGACACCGATCGCGCGCTGGAGCATCGCGGATCTCTTCCGGGTTCCCCCGACTTCTTCGATTCGTGGTTGCGCGCGGGTGTTCGAGGTGGCATACTGGTGTTCTTCCCCCTCGATGCCACCGTCTGCTCGATGTTCGTGAGCGCCGGGTGGTGTCCTTCGTTCGGTTTCCGGTGCGAGGTCCGAGATGGGTCACGGGGAAGACATGGCGAACAGCTCTGCGGACGGCTCCACCGACGGCGTGTCGCGTCGTGAGCCGCGGCCGGTGGGTGTGGGTGTTCGGCCTCTGGCGGTGCTGGCTGCGGAGGTGCAGGGCGTGGTGGCGGGGTTCGATCCGGAGCTGGTCCTTGCGCGGGACTGCGTGGACCTGGTCACCGTGTTCTCTGATCTGGAGCACGCCGCCTCTGCGGGTCTTGCTCTGGCGGCGCGGCGGGTGGCCCAGACGAATCTGTGGGAGGGGGCCGGTCATCGCACCTCTGCTCACTGGCTGGCGGCCAAGACCGGCATGACCGTGGGTGACGCCATGCGCCTGTTGGAGACCGCCGAGGTCGCCGAAGACGCCCCGGCCACGATGGACGCGCTCAAGAACGGGGACCTGTCGATCCGCAAGGCCAACGCCGCCGGGAAAGCCGAACAGGCAGATCCCGAGGCG
>DATDIY010000111.1:0-5066 GCA_036520815.1 Acidimicrobiales bacterium | reverse complement strand
CGGCACCACCAAGACGATGTTCACCCGGTGGTCGTCGGACTTCCGCTACGGCATGCACCACACCGACACGATCGACTTCGACACCGTGCTGGAGGGCTCGGCCGTGCTCATCCTCGACGACGGCCGCCACGTGCTCGAGGCCGGCGACGTCGCTGTTGTCACCGGCGTCGACCACGGTTGGGAGGCCGGTCCAGAGGGAACCGTGTTCGCCTTCGTGTTCCTGGGGACACCGAGCCGCGACTGACCGCGCTCAGGACGCGGTGCGGGGGACGGTCTGCTGGAGGGCCCACCCGTTGCCGTCCGGGTCGCGGAAGTACACGAACGATCCCCAGGGCTGGTCGTCGATCTCGCTGATCTGGACGCCCCGCCGCGAGAGCTCGGCGTGGGCTTGCTCGATGTCGGCGACCACTGCCTGCATGTTGTCGAGGCTGCCGGGGGCCATCTCGGTGAGACCCTTCCCGATGGCGATCGAACAGGCCGAGCCCGGAGGCGTCAGCTGCACGAAGCGGATCTCGTCGCTCACGGTGTGGTCGTGGTCGGTGGCGAAGCCCACCTGCTCGTAGAAGGCCTTGGCCCGGTCGACGTCCGTGACGGGGACGGCGACGAGCTCGAGCTTGATCTCCATGGGTTCCTCCTCGATGCGCCACTCCACCGGTGGCCCGGGTCCACCTTCCGCGTCGATACCGGACAGGGAGTGGCCTGTTCTGGAGGATGGTGGGCCGGCGGTCGGTGGTTCCGTCAGGAACGCTGCTCGTCGATGGCGGCGTGGGCCGTCCGGAGGGCCTCGTCGAGGCGGAGGCCGGCCCCCTCGGCCAACCACCGGTCGACCTCACCGGTCGATCGGCTCGCGACCAGGGTCTCTCGGATGTCCGCCATCCGGCGGGCCTCCTCGCCGTAGCTCGACTTCACGTCACTGCCGCCGAGCGCGCCCATGAGGGTGGCCGCCGTCGGGATGTCCCCCAGATCCACGAGGAGCCCGACCAGGTTCCGCAGGAGCGTCGCCGCGTGGGTGGAGTTGCCGTAGTCGATCGCCTCGCCGACCCCGGTGGCGTACTCGTCGAGGGCGTCGTGGGTCTGACCGAGGCTGGCGTAGGCCGTGGCGAGGGTCGTGCGGGCGACGCAGGGCACGAGGCGGTTGCCGACCGACTCCGCCCCTGCGATCGCGTCGCGCAGCGGTCCGACCGCCGCGGCCGGGTCGACACCGGAGGTCACCTCGCCGGCGGCGTAGCGGCACCAGGCCCGGTCCGAGGGCGCGGCCTGCGCCTCCAGGCGCTCCATCTCGGCTACGACGGCCGTGGCCTCGTCGAGCTGTCCTCGGTAGGCGGCGCTCAACGCCAGGTTGATCAGGCCGATCACCTCGAGGTGCAGGTCGCCCGAGCTCTCCCCGAGGCGGCGGAGGTGCTCGGCGTGGGCCGCGGAGGCCTCGAGCTCGCCGCGGTAGAGGGAGACGTCGGCGGCGACCTCGAGCCCGATGGCCCGAGCTCGCGGATCATCGGACTGGAGGGCGGCGAGCGCCAGCTCGGAGGCCTCCCCGAGCCGGCTCCGGTGAGCGGCGTCGGCCGCAGCCACCGCGGCCTGCACCGCATCGGTCGGACCCGACGTGCTGCGGGCCCACGACGCCGGCTCGCCCCAGAGCCGCGAGTAGGCGAACAGGTGCAGGGCGGCAGCGAGGTCGGTGACGAGCTCGGGGGCGTGCTCGCAGCCCCACCGGTGCGCGGCGCGCAGATCGGGGATCGACTCGGTGAGCCGGTCGTGGGCGGCTCGCTCGTCCGGGCCCCGGAGCGCGTCGTCAGCCGCCTGGGCCACCTCGAGCTGGTGGTGGGCGTGGCGGGCCACCAGCACCGCTCGCCGCGCGCCGGTGGAGACCAGCTCCTTCGAGGCGACGGCCCGGACCACTTCGGGCATGCGGTAGCGGGTCGGCGTGGTCGAGGTGTCGGGGGCGAGCAGCGACCGTCCGCACAGAGCACCGAGCTCGACACCGAGGGCGAGCTCGTCGGGCGGGTCCGAGTCGCGGCGGAGCACCTGGGCGGCATCGGCCGCGGTCGTGGGCCCGGTGAACACCGTCAGCTCGGCGACGAGGGTGCGGTCGGGCGCATCGAGCAGGTCCAGCGACCAGCGAACCAAGGCGTCGAGGGTGCGGTGTCGAGCGGGGGCCGCTCGGCCGGGCGCGCGCAGCAGATCGGTCCGTTGGCGAACCGTCGCCTCGAGGTCGGATGCGCCGGTGGTCGAGATCTGGCCGGCGGCCATCTCCAGGGCGAGGGGGAGCCCGTCGAGCGCGTCGACGATCCCGTCGGCGACCGTCGTCGGGAGCTGCACGCCCGGGAGCGCGGCCTCGGCTCGCTCGAGGAACAGACGTCGGGCGTCGTCCCGTCCCAGCGGGAGGAGCGGCCAGACCAGCTCGGCGCTGAGACCGAGCCGCTCCCGGCTGGTGGCCAGCACCGCCAGCCGGGGTGCGCGCACGAGGAGCTCCCCGACGAGCCCGGCGATCTCGTCGACCACGTGCTCGCAGTTGTCGAGCACCAGGAGATCGGTCCGTCCGGCGAGCGCGTCGAGCACACGCGCCCGCTCCCCGCCTCCCGCCATCACGCCGGTGGCCTCGGCGAGGGCGGCCACGACCGCCTCGGGAGCGGCAACGTCGCCGAGCGAGACCGTCCGCACGGCGCGATCCGAACCCGCCCGCCACTGTCGGGCCACCTCGGTCACCAGCACGGTCTTCCCGACACCGCCGGGTCCGACGACGCACACGAGCCGGGACGAGGCGAGGCGATCGAGCACGCCGTGCAGGTCGTCGTCACGCCCGATGAGGGCGACGGGGGCCTCCCCGATCGTCACGTCAGGCGTCGCGCCGATGGTGCCCGTCGGTTCCGTTCCGTCGTCGACGGGGGCGATGAAGCGGTACCCACGGCCTCGGACGTTGGCGATCACCGCCTGCCGGGTGCCGTCGTCACCCACCGCCCGGCGGGCCTCCTTGATACGGGTGGTGAGCGCGGACTCCGACACGAACCGGTGGCCCCAGACCGAGTCGAGCAGCTCCTGTTTCGGCACGACCCGGTCTCGCTGGCGAACGAGGTGCACGAGCACGTCGAAGGCCTGCGGCTCCAGATGGACGATGGTGTCGTGGCGACGCAGCTCGCGGGTCGCCTCGTCGATCTCGAAGTCGCCGAAGCGGACCATGTTCCGAGTGTCTCAGATGGCGCCTGGTCACCGCGGCGCAGAGCTCACCTACGGTGGATCGGTCGACGAGACCGATCGGAGAGGGGACGACATGTCAGTGCTGGACATCCCGGTGGCGACCATCACGGGGGAGGACACGACGCTGGGGGACCACGCCGGCAAGGTGCTCCTGGTGGTGAACGTGGCCTCCAAGTGCGGTCTGACCCCGCAGTACGAGGCCCTCGAGGCGCTCTACGAGCAGAAGCGGTCAGACGGCTTCGAGGTGCTGGGGTTCCCGGCCAACGACTTCGGGGGGCAGGAACCCGGCACCGACGCCGAGATCGCCGAGTTCTGCGCCACGACCTACGCCGTGCAGTTCCCGCTGTACTCCAAGATCGTCGTGACCGGTGACGACAAGCACCCGCTCTACGAGGCCCTCGTCGCCGCCATCCCCGAGCCCGAGGGCGGTGACCCCGAGGACTTCCGGACCAACCTGCGCGGCCACGGCATCACGCCGAGCGAGGCCCCTGACGTGGTCTGGAACTTCGAGAAGTTCCTCGTCGCCAAGGACGGCACGGTGGCCCGCCGGTTCGTGCCCGGGGTGGTACCCGACGATCCCGAGCTGGTGGCGGCCATCGAGGCCGAGCTGGCCCGGTAGCTCAGCGGCTGTCGGGCAGGCCGATCTGGCGTTGGCGGTGGTCGGCGCGCTCCGAATCGGGGCGGGCCACCACCGCCGCCACCTCGGCCAGGAAGTGGGCGACGTCGAACGGGTGCACCAGGTAGCCGTCGGTGCCGGCGAGCCAGGCGCCACCTCGTTTGCCGTAGGGCCCGGCGCACAGGATCACGCGGGTGCCGGCCACCGGCGGGGTGTCCCGGATGCTGGCCAGGAGCTGCATGGCCGACGACGCGTCGAGCTCCACGATGACGACGGCGTAGCGGCCCTCGGCGTCGCAGAGAGCGGTGAGCCCGCCCGCTCCCGAGATGGCGAGGCCCACGGGCCAGCCGTCGCGTTCGAGCAGTCGGCTCAGCAACTCCCCCGCATCCGGGTCGTCCGAGACGACCAGGACGGGCGGTCGATCAGTCCTCCACGGCTCCGACACCGATCTGCGAACCCTCCCGCTCGCCGCGTTCGATGGCTTCGAGGACGTGCATGGAGATGTCGGCGACCTTGACCTCGTCGTCGTCGACACCCTGCGCCTTCACGCCGTCGTCGATCATGATGTAACAGAACGGGCAGGCCACCGCGATCTTGGTCGCACCGGTGGCGAGCAGCTCCTGGGAGCGCTCCACGTTCACCTGCTTGCCCGTGTGCTCCTCCATCCACATGCGGGCGCCGCCGGCGCCGCAGCACATGCCCTTGGTGCCGTTGCGCTCGGCTTCGACGATCTCGATGCCGCCGAGCGAGCCGATGACCTTGCGCGGCGCCAGGTAGACGTCGTTGTGGCGGCCGAGGTAGCAGGAGTCGTGGTACACGACCCGCTCCTCGAGACGGGCGTTGCTCAGGTCGAGCTTGCCCTGGTCGAGCAGCCACTCGAGGAACTGGCTGTGGTGGACCACCTCGTAGTTGCCGCCGAGCTGCGGGTACTCGTTGGCGAGCGTGTTGAAGCAGTGCGGGCACTGGGTGATGATCTTCTTCACGCCCATGCCGTTCATCATCTCGATGTTCTGCATGGCCAGCATCTGGAAGATGTACTCGTTGCCGGCGCGGCGGGCGGAGTCGCCGGTGCAGTTCTCGGACGGGCCGAGGATCGAGAAGCTGATGTCGGCCCGCTTGAGGAGCTTGGCGACGGCCTGCGACACCTTCTTGTTCTTGTCGTCGAACGAGCCGGCGCACCCGACCCAGTAGAGGTACTCGGCTTCGAGTGGGTTGGTGCCGTCGACGATCTGGATGCCCTCGAGGTTCTTGGCCCAGT
>DATDIY010000110.1:0-2122 GCA_036520815.1 Acidimicrobiales bacterium | reverse complement strand
CTTACGTCGAGGGCGGGACAGAAGAAGTCGCCTTCGGCGGTGAAGAAGTGCGGCGAGCCGATCACGCCGCGCCGGACACCCTCGGCATGGTCGGCTTCGACCGACGCCCGGTCGTCGTCAGTCACCTCGATGGAGTGCTCGTCGGCGATCCGGGCGAGCACGTCGGGGTCGCTGATGTCGACGCCGTCCTCGAAGAGCAGGTGCCGGAGCTCGAGGGCCACGGCCTCGCCGATGCCCGGGTAGATCCGGTAGGCCGCGGCGGTGAGGGCCAGCGCCGGGACCGAGGTCGAGGGGAAGATCTCGGGGCGGAAGCCCTGGAACAGGTCAGGGGCGACGTCGGCGCGCAGCTCCTTGATCTCCTCGGCCACGAAGTCGGGGGCGAGGGGCTCGCCGTTCACGAGCTCCAGGGGCCACGCCCGCACCCTGAGGGCGATGTCGGGGCGACCGAGTGTCCGGCGGCGATCCACCAGCCGGCGCAGGCCGACGTGGGTGAACGGGCAGGACACGTCGGCGAACACCTCGACCACAGTGCTGGCGTGGGAGCGATGCTCGGCTCGGTCGTGCTCGGTGATCATGGGACGGCCTCCTGGTCGCGGTGACTCCTCTGGGCGGAAGGATACCCCAGGGGGTATGGAAGGCCACCGGCCGGGAAAGGCCTACAGGACAAGCGTCGGCATGCCGACGCCTACTTCGTGAGTGACGACACCGCTGTCCACCATCCGACGGTCCCCGTGACGATGCCGCACTGCCCGATCTGCGACGACGAGCTGATCCTCGGGAGCTCCGGCGCGCTCGACCAGTGGGCGTGCCCCGAGGGTCACGGCCTCGCCATGACCCTGTCGGAGAGCTACGAGCGGCTCCAGGAAGACGAGATCGCCCTGCTCTGGGACCTGGCCCGTGACTCGAAGGCCGGCCCCCTGCCGAGCCCCTTCGACGGCGCGCCGATGAAGCGGATCTCGATGCCCTACGACGAGGACGAACTGGAGGGCGAGGGTCTCGCTCTCGGATTCGTCGAGCTCGACGTGGACGTGGCCAACCAGTTCATCTGGTTCGACGGTGGTGAGCTCGAGCACCTTCCCGAGGACCATCCCGACCCGGAGCCCACTCCTGAAGAGCTGGCCAAGGTCGCCGAGATCGCCTCGCAGTTCGGCGCCGGGATCGTCGCCGCCGCCGAGGATCGCAATGATGACGACCTCTCGGAGCGCTTCTACCGCCGCGTCGCTCGCAACCCCGAGACGCTGCACGCCCTCGAGAAGGTCGGCCGCGGCCTCACCGCCTACTGACGGTCTTCCCGGTCACTGCGGTGAGTTCGCCTGTCCCGGTCTGGTCGGGTGGTCACGTCGGTCCGGTTGGGTCGGGTGGTCACGTCGGTGCGTTCTGCTCCGCCACGGTCGGCTCCCGTTCGTGGGAGTGCCCGGGTCGGTGGTGGGGGAGCCGCCCACAGGACTGCGCAGCTCGCACCGCCGCACCCACCCTCGGCGTTTCCGGGCGCGTTGGAGCCTCACGTCGCCGACCACAACAACCCCCGACCTCGCTCCGGCTGGGTCATCCGGTGTCGAACAGGCCGGACTGGGCGCCTTGCTCACCCGGCGGTGCGGGGTGGCCGGGTGGGATGAGCTGCCGTTTGCCGTTGGGAAGGCGGGGGCCGAGGGTGAAGCCCTCGTAGGTCTTCTTGGCGTGACACGACTTGCACAACGCGGCCAGATCACCGATCTGGGTGACCTGGGTGGTGGCCCAGGGTTCGGTGTGGTCGATCTCGGTGCGCACGGCGTTGGTGCAGCCTTCGACGGCGCAGGTGCCGGCGGTCTCCCACTCGAGCACGGTGCGTTGAAGCACAGTCGGTCTGCGCCCCAGGTGGCGCACCTTGGAGACGTCGGTTCCATCGGTGACGATCCCAGCGACGAACGCGCCGCCGTCGATGATCTTCCACGCGTCAGCGACGGGGATGGGCCCTTGGCCGGCGATCTCGCAGAGCTCGCCGGGTTCGGTGTGGCCTCGGTCGAGGGCGGCGAGATCGGCGCGGACGATGACCTTGGCGAACGACCAGCCGTCGCTGTCGCTCACGACCGGTGTCGAGCTGTTCGTGCCGTTGGTGGCGGGCGCCGTGTCCGCGGTGGTGCCG
>DATDIY010000109.1:0-3061 GCA_036520815.1 Acidimicrobiales bacterium | reverse complement strand
CCACCTTGGGTTCGACCGCGAGCGCCTGCGCGGGCTTGCGGAGGAGGCCGGCTTCAGCGATGTCGGGGTCTCGACAGCGCATGTCGACGAGAATGAGCGCGGCGCCTTTCCGATGTTCCTGCTCACTGGCACGCGTCCCTGAGGCGGGACGAGCGTCAGGCGGACGGGTACCCGAGGCTGGCCCACGCGGGGCCGCCCGGCGCCTCGATCAGCTCGACGAGCACCCCGTGGCACGACCGCGGGTGGAGGAACGCGACCGGTCCCTCGGCGCCCTTCCGGGGCGAGGTGTCGATCAGCTCCAGGCCGTCGAACTCGAGCCGCAGCAGCGTCTCGGCGAGGTTGTCGACCTCGAAGCACACGTGGTGGAAGCCCTCGCCCTTGCTGGCGAGGAAGCGTGCGACGCCCGTCGTCTCGGTGGTCGGCATCACCAGCTCGACCTTCGACTCGCCCACCGGCAGGAACGCGATCGTGACGCCGTCGGTCTCGATCGGCAGCACGAGCTCCACGGGCAGGCCGAGCGTGTCGCGCCAGAACCCGAGGGCGGCATCAAGGTCGGCCACGATCACCGCGACGTGGTGAACGCGACCGAGACGGCGGATCTGCTCGGGCAGCCGGGGCGCCCTGGGCTGGGCAGGCATCGGTCGCTCCTCCTCAGACCGTGATGAGCTCGCGGTGGACGCCCCACGACGAGCGGAGCCGGTCGGCGATCTCGCCGACCGTTGCGTACGCCTCGACGGCCTCGATGATCGCCGGCAACAGGTTGGCCTCGCCCTTCGCCTCCTCACCGAGGCGGCGCATCGCGGCCTCCCAGGCGGCCGGGTCGCGCTCCGCCCGCACGCGGCGGACACCCTCGATCTGGCGCCGCTCCCCCTCCGGGTCGATCCGCTGGATCGCCGGCCGGACGCCCTCGTCGTCGTCGATGAACTTGTTGACGCCGACCACGATCCGGTCGCCGCGTTCGACCTCCCGCTGGACCCGGTACGCGGCCTCCTGGATCTGGCGCTGCTGGAAGCCCGCCTCGATCGCGGCTAGCGTGCCGCCCATGGCGTCGATCTCCTCGAGGTAGGCGTTCGCCGCCGCCTCCAGCTGGTCGGTGAGCGACTCGACGAACCAGCTGCCGGCCAGCGGGTCCGGCGTCTCGGTGACCCCGGCCTCGTGGGCGATGATCTGCTGCGTGCGCAGGGCGAGGCGGGCAGCCTCGGCCGTCGGCAGGGCCAGCGCCTCGTCGCGCGAGTTCGTGTGCAGGCTCTGGGTGCCGCCCAGCACGGCCGCGAGGGCCTGGATCGTGGTCCGCACGACGTTGTTGTCGATCGACTGGGCGGTCAGCGACGACCCGGCCGTCTGGGTGTGGAAGCGGCACATCATCGAACGGATGTTCGATGCCCCGAAGCGATCCCGCATGATCCGGGCCCACATCCGGCGTGCGGCCCGGAACTTGGCGACCTCCTCGAACAGCTCGGACCAGGCGGCGAAGAAGAACGACAGCCGGGGGGCGAAGTCGTCGACCGCGAGGCCCCGGGCGACCGCCGCCTCCACGTAGGCGATCCCATCGGCGAGCGTGAAGGCCAGCTCCTGGGCCGCCGTGGCCCCCGCCTCGCGCATGTGGTAGCCCGAGATGCTGATCGTGTTCCACTTGGGCAGCTCACGGGCGGCGAACTCGAACACGTCGGTCACGAGGCGCATCGAGGCGCGGGGCGGGTAGATCCACGTCCCCCGGGCGATGTACTCCTTGAGGATGTCGTTCTGGGTCGTGCCCGAGACGGCCGCCCTCGCGACCCCCTGCCGCTCGGCGGCGGCCACATACAGGGCGAGCAGGATCGGGGCGGTGGAGTTGATCGTCATCGAGGTGCTGACCTCGCCCAGGGGGATCCCCGCGAACAGCACCTCCATGTCCGCGAGGGACGAGATCGGGACCCCCACCCGGCCGACCTCGCCCTCCGCCTCGGGTGCGTCGCTGTCGTAGCCCATCTGGGTCGGCAGGTCGAAGGCGACCGACAGGCCGGTCTGACCCTGCGAGAGCAGGTACCGGAAGCGCTCGTTGGTCTCGGCGGCGGTGGCGAAGCCGGCGTACTGGCGCATGGTCCAGAACCGGGACCGGTACATGGTCGCCTGCACGCCCCGGGTGAACGGGTACTCCCCGGGGAGGCCGAGGTCACGCCCGGGATCCAGCTCGTCGACGTCGCCCTGCGTGTAGACGTCCGCGACCGGGATCTCCGAGGTGGTCGCGAACTCGGCCCGACGTTCCGGCGAGCTGGCGACAGCGCGGGCGCGCGTCGTCGACCGCCAGCGATCGAGGGTGGCGTCCGCCTCGTCCTCGTCCCCGTTCGTCGCTCCCCTCGGAGCCTCGTCGCTCACCCGGACCTCCCTAGCCGATGACCAGCAGCAGGTCGCCGACCTCGATGTTGACGCCCTCGGCAACCCCTACCCGGTCGATGGTGCCACTTCGTGGGGCTCGAAGCTCGTTCTGCATCTTCATCGCCTCGACCACCAGCAGCTGCTGCCCGGCCTCGACGACGTCGCCGGCCGCCACCGAGACCGCCCCGACCTTGCCCGGGATCACCGCCCGGACCTCGAGGGGCCCGCCACCCTGCCCGGTCGTCCGCCCGCGCGACGCGCGCTCCCGGAGGGCGGCCAGGCGCTCGTCCTCCACCTCCACCTCGAACCGGAAGCCGTCGACGATGACCTCCCGGACGAGCGGCCCCCTGCCCTGCCGACGGGGCGGCTCGATGACGACGCGGGTCGCGCCGCTCGCCGTCTCGAGGACGTGGCGTCCACCGCCCAGGTCGCGCAGGGTGGCGTCGACGGGCTCGCCGTCCACCCGGGCCCGTCTTTGCGCAAGGACAGCCACGCGGATGGGTACCGCGTCGTCGCGCCGCGATGCCGGGGAGAGCCGCACCCGGACGCCGGCATCGTCGCCCGCGCCGACCGATCCCTGGCTCAGGGTCACCGGGGCCATCGGTCGACCCCTCGCTCTCGTCCGTCGCGGCGCCAGCCGTCGGCACCAGGCCCGGCGATCACGGCGGTCTGCGGCAGGGTGGGCGGTGGCCGTTGATCGCCGTGC
>DATDIY010000108.1:0-19433 GCA_036520815.1 Acidimicrobiales bacterium | reverse complement strand
GGCATCTCGTCGAAGCCGAGGTCGACGGGGAGCGTGTTGAACAGCCAGTTCTGGGACTTGCCGACCAGGGCCAGGAACCCGTACGCGACGAGGGCGACCGGAACCCCCACGGCTGCGCCCAGGACGCACATGACGATGTAGCCGCGGGTGCGGAGGAGCTCCAGGGGATTGTTCGCCGAGGAAGGGCCTGCCACGCCGCCGTCGGTGTCGGTGTCGTCCATCTCCACATCATCGCCGCTGGATGCTGCCGAGCGTCCGATGCGGCGTCTCGTCACGACGACGCTGGGTCCGACGGCGCCTCGGGGAGTTGCTCGGCCGGTGCGGTCGAGCCGGTGCGGGCGGCGTCGGCTTCGCTGCGGCGGCGTTCGACCCCGATCCGCGAGGCGCCGATGATGATCCTCACGACGACGCCCACGATGAGTAGGTTGAGCAGCATCTGGCCGGTGACGACGAGCCGGCTCGTCTCTGTCGTGGGCGTGATGTCGCCGAATCCGACCGTCGCCAACACCGTCACGGTGAAGTAGAGGCCGTTGACCTTGGTGACGGGCTCGGAGAAGGCAGCGCTGTTCGACACCGACATGCACACATAGGTGAAGGCGAACACGACGATCACGATCACGCCCGTGGTCGCGATCGCTTCGGCCGCTCGCAGCTGGGGTGCCGGGGAGTCGAGGATACGGCGGACCTGGAACACGAGGGCTCCGACGAAGCCGGCGCCGCCCACGATCAGGACGATGAGCCCTGTGAAGTCGGCGTCCTGCCCGACCGGGGCGGCGAAGTAGGCGGCCACCACGAAGGCGGTCATCACCACCACCCGCACGATCGCCCAGACGACGAGTCGTCGGCGCCGATGGGGATCCGTGAAGGTCGGTACCTGGACGCTCGCATCGTCGGGGACGTTCATCATCGGTCGCGCCCCCTGACTGTCTCGGGCTGGTCGGTCGGCAACGTAGCCGCTGTGGAGCCGGTACCCCGGTTCGTCCGCGACGGGGCACCCTATGCTCGACGGAGGTCGCGGGGGCGACCGGGCGCGCGAGGGGGGCCATGACGATCGCGCTGAGCGACGACCACCAGGCCTTGGCCGACGTGGTGGCCGATCTCCTGCAACGCGACGACACGCGAGGCGAGTTCCGCTCGCTGTTGGAGGCCGAGGTCGAGCCGAGGCCCCGGTCGTGGGCCCGGATGGCCGAGCTCGGTTGGCTCGGCCTCCACCTCGACGAGCGCCACGGGGGATCCGGCTTCGGCCTGCCCGAGCTGGTGGTCGTCGTCGAGCAGCTGGGCCGACACCTGGCGCCCGGCCCGTTCGTCCCCACCGTCGTCGCCAGCGCAGTGCTGGCCGCCACCGCCCCGGTCGCGATGACCGACCGCGTGCTGCCCGGACTGGTCGATGGCTCGAGCTCGGCCGGCATCGGGCTCGACAGCCACGTCGAGGTGGTCGACGGCCGGGCCACGGGCGATGCGGGAGCTGTCCTCGGAGGGGCGTCGGCCACCGTGTTCGTCCTGGCGGACGGGCCCGATCTGATCGTGGTCGAGCAGAGCGCTGCCGGGGTCGAGGTGACGGTGCCGGAGAACATCGATCCGTCCCGCCGTTCGGCGCGGGTCCGGCTCGAGAAGGTGCCCGTCGATGTCGTTCCCGGCGCTGCCGGCGCCCTTCGCGACGTCAGCCGGCTCGTGCTGGCCGCCGAGGCGACCGGGGTCGCCCACGCCTGCACCGACGAAGCCGCCGCCTACGCCGGGGTGCGGGTGCAGTTCGGACGTCCCATCGGCACGTTCCAGGCGGTGAAGCACCACTGCGCCAACATGCTCGTCGAGGCCGAGCTGGCGACGGCGCTGGTCTGGGCCGCCGCCCGGGCCGGCGTCGCGAGCGGTGGGGAGCGGGCGCAGGCGGCGGCGATGGCGGCCTGCGTCGCCGTCGCGGCCGCGGTGCACGACGCCCAGCTGAACATCCAGGTGCACGGCGGGATCGGCTTCACATGGGAGCACGATGCCCACCTGTTCCTCCGCCGGGCGCTCGCCATCAGCGCGTTCGTCGACGAGGCGGCGGCGGCCGAAGAGGTGACCCGACGGCTCCGGGACGGCACGACCCTGCCCCGTGCCGTCGACCTGCCGCCCGAGGCCGAATCGATCCGCCGGGAGGTCCGGCCCGTCCTCACCGAGATCGCGGCGCTCGAGGCTGCCGAGCGCACCCGAGCCCTGGTCCGGTCCGGCTACGCGGTGGCCCACTGGCCGGAGCCCTTCGGACGCGACGCCGGAGCCGTGGAGCAGCTGGTCGTCGACGAGGAGCTGGCCGAGGTCGGTCTCCGCAAGCCGAACTACGGCATCACCGGGTGGGTCTTGTTGACGCTCGTGCAGCACGGCACTCCCGAGCAGGTCGCCCGATGGGTCCCGCCGGCGCTCGACCAGGAGCTCATCTGGTGTCAGCTGTTCAGCGAGCCCGACGCCGGATCGGACGCCGCCGGCATCACGACTCGGGCTCGGCGCGTCGAGGGCGGGTGGTCGGTGACCGGTCAGAAGGTCTGGACGAGCGGAGCCCACGAGGCCCGCTTCGGCTTGGCGACAGTGCGCACCGACCCGGCGGTCCCCAAGCACCAGGGCATCACCACGATGGTCATCGACATGCACGCGAGCGGCGTCGAGGTGCGTCCGCTGCGCATGCCCACCGGCGGATCGGAGTTCAACGAGGTCTTCCTGCAGGACGTCTTCGTTCCCGACGACGACGTCGTCGGCGCGGTCGACCAGGGTTGGACGGTGGCTCGGGCCACGTTGGGCAACGAGAGCGTGAGCATCGGCGGGAGCGGCTTCGCCCTTCCGCCCCAGGTCGTGCTCGAGCCGTTCGCCGCCAACCCCGAGAGGCTCACCGGGGGCAGCGCACGGGTGGGGCGCTACGCGGCTCGGGCCCATGCCGTCGAGATGCTGACGCTGCGGGGCGCCCAGCGGGCCGTCGCCGGCGGCGGACCTGGACCGGAGGGGGCCCTCACCAAGCTCGTGCTCTCGGAGAACTGCCTCGAGATGGCCGACATGCTCGCCCAGCTCGCCGGCCCCGAACTGGCCTTCCGCTCCTCGGACGGGCTGGACCCGGCCAGTCTGGCCCTGAGCGCGCGGGCCCTCGCCATCGCCGGTGGCACGTCCGAGATCAAGCGGAACCAGATCGGAGAGCGGCTCCTCGGCCTGCCTCGGGACCCCCTCGTCTCGTGAGCCATCTCACCAGTGGTCGACGCGCGGATCTCGGGCGAGACTGGTGAGCGTGAGGGAGCCACCACTCGAGGCGCGCCGCGCCCGCATCGACGCCGACGCCGCGGCCAGCGCCCTCGACGCCAGCGGCACCGGTGTCTGGGTCTGGGATGCGGACACCGGCCTCGTGGTCTGGGACGACAACCTCGAGGCGCTCTGCGGACTGGCCCCCGGGGAGTTCGGCGGTACCTATGACGCCTGGGTGGCGAGCCTGCACCCCGACGACCGCGAGGGTGTCATCGCGGTCATCGCGGGTGCCTTCGCCTCGGGCCACGACTACCAGTTCGAGTACCGGGTGGCCTGGCCCGACGGCACGGTGCGGTGGCTCGAGTGCCGCGGTCGGGTCACAGCCGACGCGACGGGCCGGGCCACCGGCACCATCGGCAGCGTCGTCGATGTCACGGACCGAAAAGCAGCCGATGTCCACCGCGACCAGCTGCTGGTGGAGACCCGGGAGGCGGCCATGCGCCTCGCCCGCCTCCAACGCTCCAGCCAGCGACTCAGCGGGGCGGCCACGGAACAGGACGTGATCGACATCGCCCTGGAGCTCGTCGTCGGGCCGCCGCAGTCCAGCATCCGGATGATCTGGATCCACGACCCCGGAAGCGAGATCCTCCGCCTCGCGGGCCATCGTGGCCTCGGGCCGGTCGCCGCCGCCAGGTTTGCCGAGGTCGGGCTGCGCTCGGAGCTCCCAGCGGCCGTCGCCCTCCGGGAACGGCGCACGATCGTGGCCGCCACCGCGGAGGAGGCGCAGTCCCTCGTTCCTGCCGGTGAGGAGCTCGCCCCGCCCACCGGTGGGTTCGTCCTCGTGCCGGTCGTGGCGGACGACGGACCGCTCGGTGTGCTCGCGTTCGGCGGCGAGGGCCGCCTCGACCAGGCCGACGTGATCGCCACCGAGGCGGCGGCCGGGCTCATCGGCCAGACGCTGTCGCGCGTGCGCCTCACCGACGCCCTGAGGCGCCGTGCCACCGAAGCCGCCGCCGCCCGTGACGGTGAGCGCCGCCGTCGTGAGTACTTCGAGTTCCTGGTCGCCGTCACCCAGGCGGCGGCGAGCTCGGCCACATCGGCCGAGCTCATGGAGGCGGTCGCCAGCGCCGCCGTCCCGACGCTCGGCGACTGGTGCCGACTCCACTTCGCCCCCGAACCAGGGATCTTCACCACCGCCGACGCCCACACCGATGCCAGCGCCGAGAGCTGGGCGGCGGCGCTGCGGGAGGCCTTCCCGTTCGACCCCGCCGCCGAGCAGGGTCTGGCCCGGGTCCTGAGCTCCGGGAAGAGCGAGCGGATCGAGGCGCTGACACCGGCGCAGGTCGAGGGGGCGGTGGCCGATGGCATCGTCGATCCCGCCCTCCGCGAGGCTGTGCTGCGGATCGCGGGGGTGATGACCGTGCCCCTCTCGTTCGACGGACGCCCGATCGGGGTGCTCCAGGTCCTCAGCGCCCGACCGCGCGCCGGCCACGACCGCGAGGACGTCGCTCTCGCCGAGACGGTGGCTGAACGCATCTCCCCGGCCCTGGAGAACCTGTGGCGGGCCGATCGCGAACGCATGATCTCGCTGTCGCTCCAGGCGGCGTTCCTCCCGCCCCGGTTACCGACCGTGGATCGCATCGATCTGGCCGCCCGCTACCTGCCGGCGAGTGTCGCCGCCGACGTCGGCGGGGACTTCTACGACGTGTTCCGGATCGACGACCACAGGTGGGCGCTGCTCATCGGCGACGTGTGCGGCACCGGCGCCGATGCCGCGGCGCTCGCAGGGATCGTCCGCCACACTGCCCGAGCGGCCGCTCGTCACGGCCACGATCCGGTCACCGTCCTCGAGTGGGTGAACGACGCCGTGCGCCACTCCGACCGGGACCTGTTCTGCACGATGCTGTACGCCATCCTCACCGACGATCCCTCCGGGGAGGGCTTGGTGGTCACCGCGACCAGTGGGGGCCACCCACTGCCGATCCTGGTCGATGGCGACGGCGCCCGGTTCGTCGGCACCCCCGGCTCGCTGCTCGGCGCCTTCGAGTCGATCAACCTGCGGCCGTGCACCTTCACCGTGGGGCCCGACGAGTGGCTGGTCGCCTACACCGACGGCATCACCGACCTCCCGGAACCGCACGGCCTCTCCGACGCCGCCCTGCTCGCCCTCGTCCAGCAGCTGGCGACGTGCTCGGCGACTGTCGACGAGGTGGCGGCCGGGATCGAACGCGATCTCGACTCGCGGGCGCCGGCCCGGGCACGGCGCGACGACGTCGCCATGCTGATCGCGCGGGGTCGCCGTCCGGCCTGACCCGCTGGTGCCGGCGCCTCGTCTCAGCCGGGTGCGTTGTGCTCGACGTCGGCGTCCGACCCCGGGAAGTACAGGTGGTCGCCGGCGTCGTCGTCCCATCGCACCAGGTACGGCGGGGTGCCGTCGGGACCGCGGACCTCCACGATCGTGGCATGGCGCTCGCGGTGTCCGATCTGGTGGCCCCGGATGACGAGTCGGTCCCCGACGGTCGCCTTCATCTGCGCACCTCCAAAGGTCGTCTGCTCCCATCCTGGACCCGTGACGCCGAGACGGGAAGGGGTCGGCCAGGGGGTGCCGGGGTCGGACGGAGGCCCAGCACTACGCTCGCCCCCATGTCCAAGCGGTGGAAGATCGGCCTACCGGTCGCCGTCCTCGTGGTCGTCCTGGTGGTCGCCGGCGGGGTGTGGTGGTTCTTCCTCCGGGACGACTCTCCTGCTGCGGTCGACCTCGACACCGCCAGCGAGTCGGTCACGCCGAACACCGGTGGAGCGACGTCGGCGCCGCTGACGAGCGTCGATGGCACGTGGACGGTCGACAACAGCAGCGGCGAGTTCGACTTCGAGTCGGCGACCGGCACCTTCGCCGGCTTCCGGATCAAGGAGGAGTTGGCCGGAATCGGCTCGACCACCGCGGTGGGACGTACCGGCGACGTCACCGGCACCATGTCGATCGAGGGCACCACGCTCACGGCCGCCCAGTTCGACATCGACGTGTCCACCATCACGACCAACGAGTCGCGTCGGGACGATCGGGTGCAGGAGGCGTTGGAGACCGACCAGTTCCCGACGGCCACCTTCACGTTGACCGCACCGGTCGACCTCGGCGCCGACCCCCAGTCCGGCCAGGACCTCTCGGTCACCGCCACCGGCGACTTCACCGTCCACGGGGTCACCCGACAGGTCGAGGTTCCGCTGCAGGCCCGCCTGGTCGACGACACCATCGTGGTGGTCGGCTCGTTCGACGTCACCTTCTCCGACTACGGGGTCTCGGTGCCCCGGGCGGCCATCGTGTTGAGCGTCGAGGACCACGGCATCCTCGAACTGCAGCTCCTGCTGGTCAAGCAGTAGCCCCGTCCTCCGCCGCTCAGGCGGCGGGAGGGTGACCGACGAGAGGCGCCGCCGCAGCGCGCATCACCTCGGCCACCTGGGGCAGCAGGTCGTGGTAGACGCTCGTGCGGCGCCAGAACATGGCGATCTGGCGACGAGGCACCGGCTCGTGGAACCGCCGGAGGCTGATGTCGCCCGACGACGGCACCGGCGGGCGCACGGCCAGCTCCGGCAACAGCGTGATGCCGACGCCGGCGGCGACCATCTGGCGCAGCGTCTCCAAGCTGGTGGCCCGGAACCCGGAGCGCTCGGCGGCACCGGCGAGTTGGCACACCGCCAGCGCCTGATCGCGCAGGCAGTGGCCCTCCTCGAGCAGCAACACGTGCTCGCCGGTCAGCACGTCGACATCGACCTCGTCCGACGACGCGCCGAGGGCGTGGTCGTGGGGCACGGCCAGGACGAAGTCCTCGTCGAAGAGGTACTCGGCGTGGAGCTGGTCGTCGTTGATCGGCAGGGCGAGGATCCCGACGTCGAGCTGGCCGTCGCGCAGCCGCTGGTGCACGACCTCGGTCTTCTCCTCGACGAGCAGCAGCTCCAGCTTCGGGAACCGGGCGTGGAGGTGCGGCACGACGTGGGGGAGGAGGTAGGGCGCGAGCGTCGGGAACAGGCCGATGCGCAAGCTGCCGGACTCCGGGTCCTGAGCCCGGCGGGCGATGTCGACGATGTCGTCGGTCTCGTGCAGCACCACGCGGGCCCGCTCGACGACCTGTTCGCCGGCGCTGGTCATCGTGATGTGCCCGGGGTTGCGCTCGATGAGCTCGACCCCGAGCTCGCGCTCGAGCTTCTTGAGCTGGGTGGAGAGCGTCGGCTGGCTGACGAAGCAGGCCTCGGCGGCCCGGCCGAAGTGGCGGTGGTCGGCCACGGCGACGAGATAGCGCAGATCGCGCAGGTTCACGATGACCTCCGGTGGCCGGTGGCCCGACGCCCCCCGAGGGGGCTGGAGGTGCCGGCGGACCGGCACCCTCGTCGGATCCTACGCCACCGCTTCCTGGGGGACGCCGGCGACGTCGGGTGCGGAGGTGCGGATGAGGTGGTCGAAGGCGCTCAGCCCGGCGGTGGCTCCGGCGCCCATGGCGATGACGATCTGCTTGAACGGCACGGTGGTGCAGTCGCCGGCGGCGTACACGCCCGGCACCGAGGTCTGGCCGCGGTCGTCGACGACGATCTCCCCACGGGGCGAGAGCTCGATGTCGCCCTTCAACCATTCGGTGTTCGGCAGCAGGCCGATCTGCACGAAGATGCCCTCGAGGGGCACGGTGTGGACCTCGCCCGAGGTGCGGTCCTCGTAGACGAGGCCGGTGACCTTGGCGCCGTCGCCGGTGACCTCGGTGGTGAGCGCCGAGGTGATCACCGTGACGTTGGCCAGGCTGTGCAGCTTCCGCTGCAGCACGTCGTCGGCACGAAGTGCGTCGTCGAACTCGAGCAGGGTGACGTGGGCGACGACTCCAGCCAGGTCGATGGCCGCCTCCACGCCTGAGTTGCCCCCACCGATGACGGCGACGCGCTTGCCCTTGAACAGGGGCCCGTCGCAGTGCGGGCAGTAGGTCACACCCTTGTTGCGGTACTCCGTCTCGCCGGGCACGTTCATGTTGCGCCACCGGGCGCCGGTCGAGAGCACGACGGTGCGAGAGCGCAGCGCAGCGCCGCTGGCCAGCTCGACGGTGACGTAGCCGCCCTCCTCGGAGGCCGGCACCAGCCGGGCCGCCTGCTGGAGGTTCATGATGTCGACGTCGTACTCCTTGACGTGCTGCTCGAGGGCGGCCCCCAGCTTGGGGCCCTCGGTGTAGGGCACGGAGATGAAGTTCTCGATGGCCATGGTGTCGAGCACCTGGCCGCCGAAGCGCTCGGAGGCGACACCGGTGCGGATGCCCTTGCGGGCGGCGTAGACGGCGGCGGCGGCGCCGGCTGGTCCGCCGCCGACCACGAGCACGTCGAAGGGGTCCTTGGCGGCGATATCGGCGGCCTGCCGCTCGGCGGCGCCGTCATCGAGCCGGGCCACGACCTGCTCGATGCTCATCCGGCCCGACTCCCACAGCTGGCCGTCCATGTAGACGGTGGGCACGGCCAGCACCTGGCGCTCGTCGACCTCCGACTGGAACGACGCACCGTCGATGGCGGTGTGGGTGATCTTCGGATTGAGGATGCTCAGCAGGTTGAGCGCCTGCACGACGTCGGGGCAGTTCTGGCAGGTCTGGGAGAAGTAGGTCTCGAAGTGGTGCTCGCCCTCGAGCTGCTCGATCTGGGCGACGAGGGCGGCCTCGGCGGTGGACGGGTGGCCGCCGACCTGGAGGATGGCGAGCACCAGCGACGTGAACTCGTGGCCGAGGGGGACGCCGGCGAAGCGCACCGACACGTCGGTGCCGACCCGCTCGATGGAGAACGAGGGACGACGGGCGTCATCGTCGGCCCGGCGCACGGAGACCTGCGGCGAGAGGGCGGCGATCTCGTCGAGCAGCTCGGCGATCTGGGCCGACTTCGGGCTGTCATCGAGGGAGGCGACCAGCTCGACGGGTCGGGTGACCTTCTCGAGGTGGGTCTTGAGCTGGGCGGTCAGGTTGGCGTCGAGCACGGCGGTGGATCCTCCTTCGGGGGGTCGGTGGCTCGACCCGCGCCCGAGGGCGCGGATCGAGCCAGCACGTTCGATGCGGGTGCGGTCGGCTCAGATCTTGCCGACGAGGTCGAGACCGGGGGACAGGGTCTCGTCGCCCTCTTCCCACTTGGCGGGGCAGACCTCGCCCGGGTGGCTGCGCACGTACTGGGCGGCCTTGACCTTGCGGACGAGCTCGGCGGCGTTGCGGCCCACGCCCTCGCAGCTGATCTCGAGCACCTGGATGATGCCGTCGGGATCGATCACGAAGGTGCCGCGGTCGGCCAGACCCTGGCCCTCGCGCAGGACGTCGAAGTTCTGGGAGATCTCGGTCGTCGGGTCACCCACCATGTAGTAGGTGATCTTGCCGATCGTGTCCGAGGTGTCGTGCCAGGCCTTGTGGGTGAAGTGCGTGTCGGTGGACACGGAGAACACCTCGACGCCGAGGCCGTTGAGCTCCTCGTAGTGGTCGGCGAGGTCGCCGAGCTCGGTCGGGCAGACGAAGGTGAAGTCGGCCGGGTAGAAGAACACGATCGACCACTTGCCCTTGAGGTCGGCGTCGCTGACGTCGACGAACTCGCCGGCCTTGAAGGCGGTGGCGGAGAAGGGCTTGATCTCGGTGTTGATGAGTGCCATCGGGCTGGCAACCTCCAGTGTAGGGGGAACGTGATAGCGAGGATATATCACGAATCCGGAGAATGATCGCCCATCTCGATCGAATGTGGTGATCCCTCCCATAGGGCGGATCAATCGGGCCTTCTCCCCACCGGCCTCTCGGTCTCACGCGCCCTGCCAACCTGGCACAACCAGGCCGCACGGCAGCAATCTGGGCTGCCTCCTCTGAGCTACTAGGGTTGCCTACTAGTCGGTGCCGGGTGGAGGAGGAGACAGGGTGGTGCACGTCGACGGATGGGCCGACTCACGGACCGCTCGTCCGGGCCCGGTGGTGCCCTTCGCCGACGCGCTCGACGAGCACGGCGAGCGCGTGGCCGTCATCGACGAGCACGGCACGGCCTGGAGCTACGCCACGCTCGCCCGTCGAGCCGACGATGTGGCCACCCGCCTCGGCGAGGTCCGGCGCCTCGTCGCCGTGGTCGCCGAGGCCGACATCACCACGCTCGTCGGCTACCTCGGAGCACTGCGCGGCGGGCACCCCGTGCTGCTGTTGCCCGCCGGCGACGCCGGGGCGCGATCCCGCCTCATCGAGGCCTACGAGCCCGACGTGGTGATCGACGGCGGCACCGAGCCCGGTGTCCCCGACGTGCAGGGACGACCCCGCGGCTCGGTCCACGACCTGCACCCGGATCTCGCGCTGTTGTTGAGCACTTCGGGGTCGACCGGCTCGCCCAAGCTGGTCCGGCTGTCGCACACCAACCTCCAGGCCAACGCCGAGGCGATCGCCGGCTACCTCGACCTCACCCCGGCCGACCGGGCGGCCATGTCGTTGCCCCTGCACTACTGCTACGGCCTCTCCGTCGTGCACTCGCACCTGGCTGTCGGTGCCAGCGTCGTCATGGCCGGAGGGTCGGTGGTCGACGCCTGCTTCTGGGAGCGCTTCCGGGCTCACGGGTGCACCAGCTTCGCTGGCGTTCCCCACAGCTTCGAGCTGCTCGAGCACTCCGGCTTCGACGCCATGTCGCTGCCCACGCTCCGTTACGTCACCCAGGCGGGGGGCCGGATGCCGCCCGAACGGGTGCAGCGCTACGCCGAGCTCGGCCGACGCGACGGGTGGGACCTGTTCGTCATGTACGGACAGACCGAAGCCACCGCTCGGATGGCGTACCTGCCGCCCGAGCTGGCCGCCACCCGCCCCGGATCCATCGGTCGACCCATCCCCGGCGGAGCGTTCCGCGTCGACGCCGTCCGCGGCGCGGAGGACGGCGTCGGCGAGCTGGTCTACAGCGGCGCCAACGTGATGCTCGGCTACGCCGATGAGCCCGCTGACCTCACCCTCGGCCGGGAGGTCGAGGAGCTGCGCACGGGTGACCTGGCCCGGATCGGCGCGGATGGCCTGGTGCAGATCGTGGGCCGCACGAGCCGATTCGCCAAGTTGTTCGGCGTGCGGATCGACCTCGACCAGGTCGAGCGGCTCCTCGCCGAGGAGGGCGTCGGCGCGCTGTGCGCCGGCACCGACGAGCACCTGGCCCTCGCCGTCACCGGCGACGAGGCGCCCGACGATGTCGCTCGCTCGGTCGCCCGCGAGCTGCACCTGCCGGCCGGCGCGGTCCACGCCGTGCGCGTCGACGAGCTACCCCGACTCGTCACCGGCAAGCCCGACCACCGCGCTGTGCTCGCCCTCGTGGAGGCCGAGCGGGCGCGATCGGTGACGGTGGCGGAGGAGGTCCGCGAGGTGGCGGAGCCGGAGGATCGACCCGCCGGTTCCGAGCCCGAGCGTCGGTCCTCGCGGACGGTCCGACAGGTGTACGCCGAGGTGCTCGACGTCGGCGTCGTGCGGTCGGACGACACGTTCGTCTCACTCGGCGGCGACTCGCTGTCGTACGTGGAGGCGTCGGTCCTGCTGGAGGATGTTCTCGGTGATCTGCCGAGCGGCTGGCACACCACACCTGTCGGAGAGCTCGAGTCGCACGCCCCCCGGCCCGGTCGGCTGCGTCTCGTCGAGGGGAACGTGGTGCTGCGGGCCCTGGCGCTCGTCACCGTGGTCGGCACCCACGCCTCGCTCTACTACCTGCAGGGCGGCGCCCACCTGCTGCTCGCTGTCGCCGGCTACAACTTCGCCCGCTTCCGGCTGACCGCTCACGAGGTCGCCGACCGCCTGCGTCGATCGATCGGCAGCATCGCCCGCATCGCCATCCCCGCCGTGCTCTGGGTGGGCTTCATGTTCACGTGGCGCGAGCCGTTCAGCGTCCCTCGTCTGATCCTCGCCGACAACGTGGTGGGCGACGGCCTGTGGCGGTACTGGTACGTCGAAGTCCTCCTGCAGCTGCTGGTGGTCCTGACCGTCGTGTTCTCGGTGCGGGCCGTTCGGCTCCTCGAGCGTCGTCGCCCCTTCGCCGTTGCGCTCGGTGCGCTCGGGGTCGGCCTGCTCCTGCGGTTCGTCCACCCGCTGGGCGTTCCCGAGGAGCCGATGTACCGCACCGACACGGTGGCGTGGGCGTTCCTGCTGGGTTGGGCCATCCACCGCGCCCGCACTGTGCCCCAACGCCTGTTGCTGACCGCGGTGACGCTGGTCGCCGTCGCCGGCTTCTTCGACTCGTCGGATCGGGGACGGTACGTCGCGCTGGGCATCGTCGCGCTCATCTGGATCCCGAGGGTGCGCATGCCCCGGCTGGCCGGCCGCGTCGTCGCCACCGTCGCCGGGGCGTCGCTCTACATCTTCCTGACCCACTACGCGACGCTCCCGCTGCTGCGGCCCCATCTCCCCGCGTGGGCGCTGCTGGTGACGGCGCTCGTCGTCGGGGTGCTGTTCGACGCCGCCGTCCAACGGGTGCGTCCCGGTCAGTGGCTCGCCCGCTGGCGCGCACCCCGGCCGGTCTATGCCGGGGCCTCGTCCTCGGCGACGGCGGCCACCGCATCGACACCGGAGGCGCCGGCGGTCCGGCGGTCGGTCCCGTCATCGTCGGCGTCGACCGGATCGCGATCGACGGCGTCGGTCGGCGGGTAGACGAGCACCGGCTCGGGTCGCACGACGACGTCGACCCGACCGTCCGGCGCCCGGCTGGCCACGTCGACGGGCAACTCGCCCCGCGACGTGTGGACGACCGAACCGCGGCGCTCGCCCGACACCACCTCGCCGGGGCCGATGAACGCGGCGACCTCGGCGCTGGCCGGGGCCCGGTACAGGGTTGCCGGAGTGGCGGCCTGGGCCACCCGCCCGTCGAGCAGCACGACGACCTGGTCGGCCATCGAGAGCGCTTCGTCGCGGTCGTGGGTGACGATGACCGCCGTCGCGCCGTCGGCCCGCAGGGCGGCGACGACCTCGGCGCGCACCTGTGGCCGCAAGGCGGCGTCGAGGGCGGAGAACGGCTCGTCGAGCATGATCAGCGACGGGTGCGGCGCCAGCGCCCGGGCCAGCGCCACCCGCTGCTGCTGTCCGCCGGAGAGCTGGTCGGGTCGGCGCTTGTCGTAGCCGGCGAGGCCCACGAGCTCGAGGCACTCGATCACGCGCGGGCCCTTCCCTCGGCCTCGGGGGAGCCCGAACCCGACGTTGGCCGCCACCGAGAGGTGAGGGAAGAGGGCACCTTCCTGCGGGACGATCGCCACCCGTCGACGCTCGGGGGCGACGAGGCGACCGGCACCGGCCACGATCGTGTCGCCGACGGCGACGGTGCCCGCGTCGGGGCGCTCGAAGCCGGCGACCAGACGCAGCAGGGTGGTCTTGCCGCTGCCGGACGGTCCGACCACCGCCGTGATCGATCCGGCGGGGACGACCACGTCGACGTGATCGAGGGCCAGCACGCCCCCGAACCTCTTCGTGAGGCCTCGCACCTCGAGCGCGCTCACGAGACGGGGGCTTCCTCTCGACCCCGGGTGAGCAGGGCGGCGGGCAGGGCAGCGACCAACACGAGGGCCAGAGCGTACGGGGCGCCCGAGGCGTAGTCGCTCACCGCCGTCTCCTGCCACAGCTTGGTGGCGAGTGTGTCGGTGCCGGTCGGGTGCAGCAGCAGCGTCGCCGGCAGCTCCTTCATGGTGGCGAGGAACACCAGCCCGGCGCCGGCGGCGATGCCCGGGGCGGCGAGCGGGAGCGTGACGCGCCACACCACCTCGAGGGGTCGGGCCCCGAGCGAGCGCGCCACTTCGTCGATGCGCGGCGACGCCTGCTCGACCGACGCGCGGATCGACCCGACGGCGAACGAGCAGAACAGCACCACGTAGGCGAAGATCAGCATCGGCAGCTCCTGGTAGAGCGGCTCGAGCAGGCGGATGCCGACGAACACGACCGAGATGGCGATCACGATGCCGGGCAGGGCGTGGGCGACGAAGGTGACCCGCTCGACGCCCTGGGCCCAGCGGGTGCGCACGCGGGCGGCGAGGAGCCCGACCGGCAGGGCGAGGACGACGGCGACGATGGTGGCGAGAGCGGAGACTCCGATGGTGGTGCCGAGGGCCCGGCCCAGCTCGCCGAGGTCGACGGTGCCCGAGTCGCCCCGGAACAGCCACTGGACCACGAGCCACAGCGGGATCATCAGCACCACCGTGAGCAGCCCCGCCACGCCGGCGAGCGCCGGCCACCGGGCGGGGCCGAGAGGGATGGGTGCCACCGGTCGGGCGGCGCCGCCACCGACGCGGGCCGCCGCGCCGCGGCCGCGGACGCGGTGCTCGGCGAGGACGATGACGAGCGAGATGGCGACCAGGACGAGCGAGAGGATGGCAGCCCGCACCGGGTTGAACCCGGCTCGGTAGGCGCCGTAGATCACCCAGGTGAAGCTCTCGTAGCGCATCGTCGCCACCGCCCCGAAGTCGGCGAGCACGTACAGAGCGACGAGCAGTCCGCCGGCGGTGGCCGCCGGGCGGATCTGGCGCAGGGTGACACCGACGGCGACCTGGGTCGGGTTCTTGCCGAGCGAGCGCGCCACCTCCTCCTGGGTGCGGTCGAGTCGGCGCAACGACGCCGCCACCGGGAGGTAGACGAACGGGTACGAGACCGAGGTCAGCACCAGGGCCGCCCCCCAGAACCCGGCCAGCGACGGACGCCAGGAGATCCACGCGAAGGCCGAGACGTATGACGGGATCGAGAGCGGCAGGGCGAGCAGCACCCGCCACACCCTCCGGCCCGGGAGGTCGGTGCGCGTGACCAGGAAGGCGGTCGCCGTGCCGATCAGCAGGCAGCCGGCGGTGACGACCACCGCCAGCCCGATCGATCGGATCGCCAGGTCGAGCGTTCGGCGCTGCCAGACCTCGTCCCACACCTCGGCCAGGCCCTCGGACGTGGCCTGCACGAGCAGGTACCACAAGGGGACCGCGGTGATGACGGCGGTCGCGACCGCAGCCCCGGCAAGGACCGGCGAGGTGCGCAGGCCCGACCTCCGGTCGGCCCGGACCCGCCGGGCCGGCACCGGAGGCGAGGCTGTGGTCACCGGGTCAGCAGCCCGGTCTCCTCGAGCAGCTCCTGGGTCGCGGCGATCGAGTCCAGCTCGGAGAGATCGATGGCGGGCGGTTGCAGGCTCGCGAGTGCGGGGAGCTCGGCCTCTGCCTCGACGCCGGGCACCAGCGGGAACTCCTTGGTCTCGTTGGCGAAGTACTCCTGGGCCTCGGGGCTGAGGAGGAACTCGACCAGTCGCAGCGCCTGCTCCTGCTTCTCGGAGCTGGCCAGGATGCCGACACCCGCCACGTTGACGAGGCCACCCGCGTCGCCGGCAGCCATGAACTGGTTGCGCACCTTGACGTCGGCCTCACCCCGGTCGGCGATGCGCTCGTAGAGGTAGTAGTGGTTCACGAGCCCGAGCTCGACCTCGCCGTCCTCGATGCCGTCGAGGACGGTGATGTTGTTCGGGTAGGCCTTGGGGTCCTGGTCGGCGAAGGCTTCGAGCCAGGCCTTGGCGCCGTCCTCGCCCCGGAGGACACGCAGACCGGTGACGAACGACTGCCACGAGGCATTGGTCGGCGCGTAGCCGATCTTGCCCTTCCACTCCGGCGCCAACAGCGCGTCGATCTGGTCGGGCGGGGTGGTGACCTCGACGGGGTCGTAGGCCAGCACGCGCACCCGACCGCTGACCCCGACCCAGTGCCCGTCGGGCGACTGAGCCCATTCGGGTACCTGGTCGAGCACCGACTCGGGGAGGGTGGAGAACAGTCCGGCCTTGGAGACGGCGCCGAGCGCCCCGGCGTCCTGGGAGAAGAACACGTCAGCCGGAGAGGCGTCGCCCTCGGTGATGATCTGCGCCGCCAGCTCTCCGCTGTCGCCACCACGGAACTCGATCTTGATGCCGGTCTCTTCGGTGAACTGCTCGAGCAGCGGTCCGACGAGGTCCTGGTTCCGGCCGCTGTAGACGGTCAGGGACTCTGAATCGTCACCACTGCAGGAGGCGAGCAGCAGGGTGATCGCGATGCTGACGGCAGCGAGCACGCCGATGGTGCGGACGGGGCGCATCTTCCTCCTCGGTCCCGACCCCCGATGGGCCGGCTGGGGTTAGGGAAACCTACCAAAGTCGCGCTGGGTGGATCATCTCCGGGTGTGTGGTGGGCGGAAACGTCCCGTGCCGACCGATCGACACCCGACGCGGGCCTGATCAGTGCTCGTTGCAAGGCGCCGTCGCCTCGTAGCGCGGCGTCTCCGCCACGGTGTGACGTGTCGCACTCGATCGTGAAATCCCCAGGGGGGTTATTGCGGGCGAGACATTGGTCTGTAAAGATTCCGCAACATGTCTTCGCTGCACCACGCGCTGCACTACGCGCGCACGTCAACACGCCGCGGCGTCACGGCCCTCGCCGTGGTCGTCGGTCTGACGCTCACCGCCACCGTCCTCGTGCCCACGGCCGGCGCCGATGAGCTGGGTGACAAGAAGGCCCAGGCGGCCAAGATCGCCGACCAGCTCGACGCCCTCCAGTCCCGTCAGATGGACCTGTCCACCCAGGCCGAGCGGGTGGGTTACGAGCAGGAGAAGGCGAGCAAGGCAGTCGCCGACGCCCAGGCCCTGCTCGACCAGACCAACGCCGATCTCGACGACAAGCGCGACGGCGTGCGGCGCGTCGCCGTGGAGGCCTACCAGAACGGCAACGACAGCCCTGAGCTCGATGCCCTCCTCACCAGCGACGCCAGCTCCGGGGCGCAGAAGAAGAGCTACCTCGAGGCCACCTCCGGCGACATCCGCGACGCGATCGACGCCCTCGGCACCGCCCAGCAGAACGCCGAGGACGACAAGGCCCGTCTCGAGGAGGCCCAGAAGGCGGTCGACGCCAAGGCGGCCGAGTACGAGCAGCTCAAGGCGGCCAACGACAAGGCCGTGGCCGACGCCCAGGCCCTCAGTTCCAAGGTGCAGGGCGAGCTGTCCACCTTGGTGGCAGCCGAGCAGCAGCGCCGGGCAGCCGAGCAGGCCCGGGCCGCCGAACAGGCGCAGCGCAACGCTCCCGCCGCCGCGACCGTGACGACTCCGAACCGCTCCACCGCCGGTGCCCGCACGGGCGGTGGTGGCGTCGTGGTGGCGCCCAACCCCAACCCGCCGCCCGTTCCCCGCGGCGCGGCCGGCGCCGTGACGGCGGCCATGAGCCGGAAAGGTATGGGTCCCTACGTCTGGGGCGCCGCCGGACCGACCACCTTCGACTGCTCCGGTCTGGTCATCTGGGCCTACGCCCAGGCCGGCCGGCCCGGGCTGCCTCACTACAGCGGCGCGCTCTACAACATGAGCACCCGCATCTCCCGCAGCCAGCTCCAGGCCGGCGACCTCGTGTTCTGGGGTCCGGGAGGCTCCGAGCACGTGGCCATCTACACGGGCGGCGGGCTGATCCACGCCTTCGGCTCCGGCGGCGGCGTGCGAGCGACAGCTCTCGAGGGTTGGTGGAAGCCGGCCACGGGCTACGGCCGCCTTCCGTAGCCGGCCTGCTCCTCGCGCCGCGTTGAGGTAGGCCGCCCCTGTCGCAGCGACCCGCTGGGCCGGATCATCCGGCCCTTGCGACGCACGCGGGACAAGAATGCGTTCCCAAGCAACGAAGGGACCGCTCATGACCCGCTCACGCGCCATCGTCGTCACCGCCCTCGTGGTCGTGGCGTCGATCCTGCTCGCTGGCACCGCGGCGAGCGCCTGGGTGAAGCGCCAGGCCCTCGACACCGACAACTGGGTCGACGCCAGCGACGAGCTGCTGGCCGATCCCACGGTGCAGGACGCGCTCGCCACGTACCTGGTCGACCAGCTCTACGCCAACGTCGACGTCCAGGACGCGCTGGCCGATCGGCTGCCCGAGCAGTTCCAGGGCCTCGCCGGTCCGATCGCGGCGGGTCTCCGCCAGCCCGCCACCGCCGCCGTCGAGCGACTCCTGGCCACGCCTCAGGTGCAGCAGCTGTGGCACGAGGCCAACACCGTCGCCCACGAGAAGCTGATCGACGTCCTCGAGGACGAGGGCACGTTCGTGTCGACCGGCGACGGCACCGTCACCCTCCAGCTGCGCCAGATCGTGGTTGCCCTCGGCGAGGACCTCGGCATCCCGCAGGCGGCCCTCGACCGCATCCCGCCCGAGGCCGGCAACATCGAGCTCGTGCAGTCCGATCAGCTGGCGGCGGCGCAGACGGCGGTGAAGATGATCCGCTGGATGGCGCTGCTCCTCGGCGTGCTCATCATCGGGCTCTACGCCCTGGCGCTGTTCCTCGCCAAGGGTTCGCGGCGGCGCACGCTGCGCAACATCGGCTGGGCGATCGCGGTCGTCGGCCTGCTCCTGCTGGCGACCCGGCGCCTCACCGGCAGCTACATCACGTCGATGGTGAGCGACCCCGGCCTCGAGCCGGTCGTGAAGGTCGGCTACGCGGTGGGGAGCAAGCTCCTGCGCACCATCGCCATCGTGGTCCTCACCTGGGGCATCGTGTTCGTGCTGGGTGCCATCGTGGCCGGGCCCAGCCGCTTCGCGGTGTGGGCGCGACGCACGCTGGCCCCGGTGCTCAACCTCGAACCGCTGGTGGTGTTCGGGGCGGCTGCGGGGCTCTACGTGCTGCTGCTCCTGTGGGCGCCCTTCGCCGCCTTCCAGACCGCGCTGTCGTCGATCGGGCTGGCCGTCGTGCTCGCCGTGGGGATCTGGTTGCTGCGGCGTCGCACCCTCGTCGAGTTCCCGGATTCCGACCTGGGCGACCACGCCCAGGCCTCCAAGGAGCGGGCCGGCAAGGCATGGGACTCGGTGACCGGGGCGGTGAAGTCGTTCGGCTCCGGTCGCCGTGACGACCCGGGCGACGCCGGCGACCACGCCGACCAGCTCGAGCGGCTGGCCCGGCTCCACGACTCGGGCTCGTTGAGCGACGAGGAGTTCGCGACGGCGAAGGCCAAGCTGCTGACGTGAGGTCGGCTCGGCCCACGAAGGACGAGCTCGCCACCTTCCAGGGCGCCACGGTCGACGACCTGGTCGCCGATCCGCTGCGGTTGTTGTTCGTCGGCATCAACCCGGGTCTGTGGACCGCGGCGGTGAACGCCCACTTCGCCCGACCCGGCAACCGGTTCTGGCCGGCGCTGCACCGCGCCGGCATCACCTCCCGGGCGGTCGACGCGTCGCTCGGGCTTCCCGACGAGGACGCCCGGGAGCTCGCCGCCGCCGGCGTCGGCATCACCAACATCGTCGCCATCGCCACCGCCCGGGC
>DATDIY010000107.1:0-2176 GCA_036520815.1 Acidimicrobiales bacterium | reverse complement strand
CAGCCCGATGGTGGAGTCGGGCTGGTAGGTCTTGGGCACCCCGTCGGGGTCGATGCCGGGCTCGTCCTCGACCTTCTCGAGCGTCTTCTCGTTGATGCGCCCGACGTAGCCGAGGATGTTGCCGGCGGCCGCTCCGTACTTGTAGTCGCGCACCGACGTGCGCTCGACGGCCACGCCGGGGAACTCGTCGGCCCGCTCCGACAGGTGGACCAGCAGGTCGTTGGTGACGTCGTTGGCGACCGGCACCGGCTGGAGGTCGTCGTACTGCAGGTCGGCGAGACGGGCCTCGATCGTGTCGGTCTTGGTCGGCGTGCCGAGGGTGGTGAGCGCGGCGGCGAGATCGGAGATCACCCGCTCGCGCTGGGCCTTCGGGAGCTTCGAGCGATCGACGGTGACCACCAGGGAGGTGCGGTTGTCGACGACCACCTTCCCGTTGACGTCGAGGATCCGCCCCCGGGGAGCCTCGACCGCGACGGAGCGGCTGCGGTTGGCGGTGGCCTGGAACTCGAGCTCGGGCGCCTCGATGACCTGCAGGTACCAGAGCCGGGCGAAGAGCGCGAGGAAGCACCCGATGACCACGACGCCGACGACGCTCATGCGCAACCTGGGCGATGCGGTGTCCACGGCTCAGCTCACCGGTCGGTGCGGCGGGTGGGGAGGGCAGAGTGGGCGCACGACCGCTCCAGTCCAGCAGACCGAGGGGGCCGACGCATGGCGCCCCCTGGACGCTGCGAAGGCGCCGTCGGGTGCGTCGTCACCGCAGCGACGGACGGAGCTGGTCGAGATCGTGGTCGGCCCACCGACACGCCTTCACCGCCGGGAGGGCGAGGATCGCCGTCGACACCGCCACCACGACGACGACGCTGGCCAGCCTGCTGTCGAGCAGGTCGGAGCGGCCGAGCAGGGTGCCGCCGACGGAGAACACGAGCACGCCGACCACCGCGCTCGCCGAGGCGATGACGACGGTGAGCCAGCGCGCCGAGCGCACGATGGCGGTCTCGAGGAAGCCGGCCACCACACCGGCAGCGAGATAGGAGATGGCGGCCAACCCGAACGGGGTGGTGATCATCAGGTCCAGCGCCAGGCCGGCGAAGAACCCGACGGTGGCGCCCCGCTCGGTTCCTCCGACGATGCCGGCGGCCACGGCCAGCACCAGCAGGGCGTCGGGCACGGCGCCGTCGATGTGGATCTGGGAGAACAGGCCCCGCTGGAGGATGGCGGCGGTGACGATGAGCAGCCCGTACCGGACGACGGTCTTGGAGACGGGAGTCATGGCAGCGCGGGATAGAGGACGACGTCGGCGTAGGTGAGGTTGGTGGTGTCGGCCAGCAGCTCGATGTCGACGGTGGTGTTGCGGGCGGCGGCGTCGGTCACCACCTTGGTGATGGTGCCGACGGGCAGGCCGGGCGGGAACGAGCTCGCCCCCGGGGAGGTGCCACCGGTGACGACGAACTGGTCGACCGAGAGGTTCTGGCTCTGGCTCACGTCGAAGTTGGTGCCCTGGACCACGGTCGGCGATCCGGTGCCCTGAACGATGCCGACGGCGGCGGTGCCGAGGGCGGTGACGCCGACCTTGTAGTTGCCGCTGGTGATCAGCTCGATGGTGGAGCGGTTCTCGCTGACCTGGACGACCTTGCCGATCAGGCCCTTGCCGGTGACGACGGCCATGTCCTTGGCGATCCCAGAGCTCGACCCCTTGTCGAGGTCGAGGGTTTGGCCGAAGTTCGACACCGATCCGGCCACCACCTGGGTGCGCACGACCGGGATGTTGCCGGTGAAGGTGAGGTCGACCAGCTCGAGCACCTGTTGGAGCTGCTGTTGGGCGACCTGGCCGGCGAGCACCTCACCCTGGAGCCGGTCGTTGTCCTCGCGGAGGCGCTCGTTCTCGGCCTGGAGGTCGCTCTGGCGGAAGGCGCTGTCCCAGGCGTTGCCGATGGGCTCGGCCACGGCGCTGGCGGCGTCGCCGACCGGCGAGAGCGCGGAGAGGATGGCGCTGCGGGCCGAGTCGATGGGGCCGAACCCGCGACCGTCGAGGGTGAGCAGGGTCACCGCGGTCAGGACCAGCAGCAGGATCGTGAACCGGGTGCGCCCGCTGCGACGCGTGCTGAGGGCCACGGGCGACGGCGCCGACTCAGTTGATGGTCGACGAGAACAGCACGCCCTTCAGGGCGTCGAA
>DATDIY010000106.1:0-8237 GCA_036520815.1 Acidimicrobiales bacterium | reverse complement strand
GGGACCCTCTGGGACCTGGTCGTCATCGCGGTGCAGGTCCGGCAGTGCGCGGAGCCCCTGGCTCGTAGCCTCGGGGGATGGACGGGACCGAGGTGTTCTCGGTGAGTCGGCGACCGGCGCCCCCGCTCGCCGGGCTGGTCGACGGCTATCACGGCTACCGCCTGGCCGGGTTCCCGCCGGGAGTGCACCGCGGGGCCCCCGCCCGGCACATGACCTTCATCGTCGCCATCGGTCCCGAGATCGACGTCGTCGCCCACACCAACCCGCACGACGTACCCCGCCGCTACCGGGCCGTGCTCAGCGGACTGCAGGACTCGCCCGCCCTCATCGCCCACGACGGCTACCAGGAGGGCGTCGCCATCGAGCTGCGTCCACTGGCCAGCCGGGCCCTCTTCGGCCTGCCCGCCCGGGTGCTGTGGGACACGACCCTCGAGCTCGACGAGGTGGTCGGGGCCATCGGCCGCGAGCTGGCTGAACGGCTGCACGAGACCGACGACTGGGACGAGCGCTTCGACGCCTGCGACGACGTGCTGCTGCGGCTCCTCGCCCGGCGCTCCGGCGGGGCCGAGACGACACCGGACCCCGTGCTCGCCGCCGCCTGGCAGGCGCTCGCTCGCACCGACGGCCTGGCGCCGATCGCCACGGTGGCCGACACCGTCGGCTGGTCGCGCCAGCACCTGCGGGCCCGGTTCGTCGACGAGCTCGGTCTCTCGCCCAAGGTGGCCGGGCGGGTCATGCGCTTCGAGCGGGCCCGGCGCATCCTGCTGTCGGGCACCACGCCGATCGCGGAGGTGGCGGCCCGCGCCGGCTACTACGACCAGGCCCACCTGACCCGCGAGTTCGTCGAGCTCATCGGGTGCACCCCCGGCCAGCTGCTCGTCGAGGACCTCCCCGTCGGCCGCGACGACGACGCCACCGACCTTCCATCCGTCCAAGACGGGCTCGCCCGGGTCGGAGCACAGTGAGGCCATGACCGAGAACACAGCGACCGAGAACACAGCGACGTCGATCTGGCCCTGCCTCACCTACACCGACGCCCACGCCGCCCTCGACTGGTTGGAGACGGCGTTCGGCTTCGAGCGCACCTGCGTCTACGGCATGGACGGCGCCGACGAGAAGGTCGTCCACCACGCCGAGATGCGTTGGCCCCGCGGCGGCGGGATCATGTTCGGCACGGCGGGCAAGGACGACGGCCCGTTCGGCACCCGGCCTCCCGGGCACACGTCGATCTATCTCGTGTGCGACGACCCCGACGCGCTGTACGCACGAGCCGTCGGAGCAGGGGCCGAGGTGGTCCGGGAGCTGCACGACACCGACTACGGCTCGCGCGACTTCGTCGTCCGCGACCCCGAGGGCAACATCTGGAGCTTCGGCACCTACGCCGGCGAGTAGCGCGCTACTCCGGGGGAGTGGGGTCTCGGCCCCAGTCGTCGTCGGCGTCGTCGGGCTCGTCGAGCGTGGACCCACGATCGGGCGGGATGCCGCGCCAGTCGACGATCAGCACGACGAGCATGGTGACGGCACCCACGGCGATGGCGAGGGCGATGCCCTTGCGGAAGTCGTCCTCGGCGGCATCGGCGATCTCGTCGTCGGTGGCGGTCGTGGCCGCCGGCGTGGTGCCCGCCGGCAGCATCTCCGACACGTTGGCGCGCGGGTTGACCTGCTCGATGATCGTGGTGGCGATCTGGTCCCGCTCGGTCTCGTCGGGCACGGCGGTGACCAGCGCCGGGGCCAGGGTGGCGGTGAGCCAGGCCGCCAGGATCGAACCGAACACGGCGTAGCCGGCGGTCGAGCCGAGCGCGCGCTGCGCGCTCATGATCCCCGACGCCATGCCGGCCCGATCGGGATCGACCACGCTCATGGCCACGGTCGTGGCCGGCGTGAGGGTGAAGGCCAGACCGGCGCCGGCGAGGGCCACGCCCACCACGGTGAGCCCGTTGGCGAGGAGGACCCCGACGAGCTGCAGCGTGAACGACACGGTGAAGAGGCTCAGCCCCAGCAGCATCAGCCGACGGGCGCCGAACCTGCTGATCCAGCCGCCGACGAACGGGCCGAGCGTCACCTGGAACAGGGCCAGCGGCAACAGCAGGAACCCGGTCACCAGCACCGAGTAGGCGTCCACCTCCTGCCAGAGCTGGTTGACCACCAGCAGCATCCCGTAGGCGGCGAACATCACCGAGAAGGCGGTGACGATGGCGAGCGTGTAGGTGCGGTCGAGGAACAGCCGCAGCTCCATCAACGGCTCCGCGACCCGCAGCTCCCGGCGGATGAACAGCACCAGGCCCACGACCATCATCACCGCCGCGCCCAGCACCGACGCACTGGTCCACCCGAGCTGGGGGCCTTCGATGATCGCCCACGAGAAGCCGCCGACGGCGGCCACGAAGAGCAGCTGACCGGGGACGTCGAGGCTGCGGTCGTTCGGGTTCTTCGACTCGGCGACGTAGCGGAGGGTGAGCACGACGGCAGCCACGCCGAACAGCAGGTTCACGAAGAACACGCCCCGCCAGCCGACCGTGTCGGTGATGACTCCGCCGAGGGTCGGGCCGAGGGCGACACCGGTGGCGGCGATCGCCGACCAGATGCCGATGGCCTTCCCCTTGGCCTTCTCGTCGTCGAAGGCGGCGCTGACCAGGGCCAGCGAGGTGACGTTCACGGCGGCCGCCGCCGCCCCCTGGACGGCGCGAGAGATGTTGAGCACGCCGATGGTCGGTGCCAGGCCGCAGCTCACCGAGGCGAGGGTGAACACCACCAGCCCGGCGAGGAACAGGCGCCGGCGGCCGAGCCGATCGGACAGCGCCGCCCACGTCATCATGGTGACGGCCATGGCCAGGCTGTAGGCGGTGACCATCCACTGCAAGCCGGACTCGTCGGTGTCGAACGCCTTCTGGATGTCGGGCAGCGCCACGTTCACGATGAGCGCGTCGAGGAACACCATGAACAGGCCGATGCCGGTGGCGGCCAGGGTGCCCTTCTGGATGCGGGTCATCAGGTGCGATGTTTGCGCGTCGCGCCGCCTCCGTCCGCCACCGTCGCGTCGATGAGCGTGCGGGCCGCCCACTCGGCCACGTCGAGCGCCTCCTCGTCGTCGAGCTGGGCGATGTCGCGCAGCACGGTGACGGCCTCGGCACCGGCGAGCAGGCCGAGGGCGGCGATCAGTCGATCGCGATCCTTTGCCGGCACATCATCGAGCCCGTTCGAGAGGGTCGTGGTGAGCCAGCGTCGCCGGCGGCCCTCCCGCACGACCGGCGCCTCGTCCCCGTTGGCGACCGCGGCGAGCCAGAGGTCGAGGTAGAGCCGCAGGCTGGTGCGGTACTTCACCTCCTCGTCGAGGACGTGGCGGTTCAGGGCCCGCATGACCTCCACGGTGCGCTCGACGGGGGACTCGTCGTCGGCGAGGGGCCGCTGCACCAGCGCCTCGATCTCGTCGACGTCGAGGTTGACCGCCAGCTCGAGCAGGAGCGACTCTTGCGTGGGGAAGTAGCGGTAGGCGGTGGTGCGCGACACCATCGCCCGTTCGGCCGCCTGGCTCACCGTGGGGGAGATGCCTTCGTCGAGCAGTGCTCTCGCCGCTTCGACGAGAGCAGCCCGAGTGCGGCGTTTCTGGTTCACGCGACCGGTGTCCACGTTGGTTTCCCGACTTCCCTCTTGACGCGGTACATCCATACCGTCATGGTACATGAGTCCCACGACGGACACCATGTCCCACGAGCGGCGGACGCTCACACGGCCCCGACGGGCCCGGGACCCGAGAGAGGCAGGCAGCCATGGAACCGACCAAGACGCTCTTCCCGCCGACCCAGGTCGCGCCGGAGACGTTCCTCATCCACGACCACGTCGGCGAGGGCGAAGGCCCTGTCGCCATCCCCATCAACAGCCTGGTGATCCGGGCCGAGGAGCCCGTCCTCATCGACAGCGGGTTCGAGTCCAACCGGGACAAGTACCTGGCCGACGTGTTCTCGCTCGTCGACCCCGAGGACGTCCGCTGGATCTACGTGTCGCACGACGACGTCGACCACGTCGGCAACATCAACGAGCTCATGACCCTCTGCCCGAACGCGACCCTCGTCGTGAACTGGTTCATGGTCGAGCGCATGGGCAAGACGCTCGAGTCGCCGCCCACCCGCTGGCGCTGGGTCGGCGACGGCGAGTCGCTCGACGTCGGAGATCGCACGCTCCAGGCGATCCGGCCGCCGATCTTCGACTCGCCGACCACGCGAGGCCTGTTCGATCCCGCCACCGGCGTCTACTGGGCCTCGGACAGCTTCGCCACCCCGATGCTGACGCCCGCGATCAACGTCACCGAGCTCGACACCGGGTTCTGGCTCGACGGCATGGCCATGTTCGGCCAGTACGTGAGCCCCTGGCTGGAGCTCGTCGACGACGCCAAGTTCCAGCGCACGGTCGACCGGGTGGCCGAGCTGACGCCCAGCGTGCTCGTCGGCTGCCACACGCCGGCCGTCACCGGCGCCAACGTCGACCACGCCCTCGCCAACACCCGCCGGGTGCCCACCGCCGAGGTCCCGCCCCAGCCCGACCAGGCCGTGCTCGAGGCCATCCAGCAGTCCCTCACCTCCGCCTGAGGACGGCGGTCAGGCCGGGTCGGGTGGGGTCACGAGGTAGGCGAACTCGACCAGGCGGCGTTCCGCGAATCCGAGCCGGTCGTAGACCCGGCGGGCCGACTCGTTGTCGGCCCGCACGTGGAGGAAGGGCGTCTCGCCCCGCTCGAGGATCTCGGTGGCGACGTGCCGGGTGAGGGTGGCGGCCAGCCCTCGGCCCCGGGCGGAGGGATGGGTGCACACCGCCGAGATCTCGGTCCAGCCGTCGAGGTGGAGCCGCTCGCCGGCCATGGCGACGAGCCAACCGTGCTCGTCGAAGTGGCCCCAGTAGCGGCCCATCTCGACGGTGCGCTCGGCGAACGGGCCCGGCTCGGTGAGCCCGACGAGCGCCAACATCTCGCCGACGTCGTCGGAGGTCAGCCGGCGCCGCGCCACCCCGGTGTCCACGTCGTCGTCGGCGAGGGTGTCGGCGGTGACGGTCATCTGGCGGCCATGGCCGCGGCGGCGTTCGATCCACCCGTCCGGCCGGGCGGGCACCTCGGCCCGGAACAGCGACAGCCCGGCCGACGGACCGGCCAGGCGGCGCAGGTCGTCCCAGCTGTCCTCGTCGAGGACGTCCACCCCGGCGAACACGGAGACATCGGTGGGGTAGCGCCGGGCCCGGCCCTTCGACTCCGCCAGGTCGGCATGCCCGGTGCCGAGCGCCCACCACACCGCGTTGTCGAGCGACTCCTCCCCGACCCCCGTTCCCGAAGCTGGTTCACCTGGCGACGTCATGACGACGCCAAATGAACCAGCTTCGGAGGGGGAGGGCCAGCCGGTTTCGCCCCGGCTCGGGCAGTCGAGGCGTTCGGTATGAGTTGCTTCATACGACTGACTGAAGCGGTGCAGCATTCCGGCGCGATGGGGTACAACCCACGGCGTGGCCAGCATCCTGAAGAGCTCATCCTCCGAGAGCCGTTGGGCGTCGGGGGAGTGGAAGATCGTGTCCACCATCGCCGGCATCATCGGCGGACTGGTGGCGCGCAAGCTGATCGAAGTGGTGTGGAAGTCGGTCCGCAGCGGTGCGGCGCAGGATCCACCGCTCAACCCGGCCGACCGCCGCATCGGCTGGGGCGACGCCGTGGCCTGGGCGGTCGCGGCCGGCGTCGGTGCCGGTGTGGGTCGGCTGATCAGCGAGCGCCTCGCCGCCGCCGGCTGGGAGGCCGCCACCGGCTCGCTTCCCCCCGGGATCGAAGACTGAGGACGGAGGGACCGACGTGGAGATCGACACCGCTCTCGCCTTCCTGCGCGACCACCGCAACGGGGTGGTGATCACCCTCAAGGCCGACGGCCGCCCGCAGAGCTCGAACGTCGTCCACCACGCCGACGACGAAAAGGTCCGGGTGTCGATCACCGCGACCCGGGCCAAGTACCACAACCTGGTGCGAGACCCCCGGGTGTCGATCCACGCCAGCGCCGACGACTTCTGGTCCTACGCCGTGGTCGAGGGCGACGCCGAGCTCACCCCGGTCGCATCGGCACCGGACGATGCCACCGTCGAGGCCCTCATCGACCTCTACCGGGCCATGGCCGGCGAGCACCCCGACTGGGACGACTACCGGCGGGCGATGGTCGACGACCAGAGGGTCGTGCTGACCCTGCGACCGACCCACGCCTACGGGATGATCCGCCGCAGCCGCTGATCAGCGGACCTCGACGACGACGTCGACGATCGAGTGGTCGGCGCCCTTGCGCACCACGACCTCGGCGGCGGTCCGGGTCGGTTCGATGTGGTCGGCCAGGTTCGGGGCGTTGACGGCGTCCCACACGCCGACGGCGAACTCGCTGACGACGGCGTCGTCGAGGTGGGCGACCGGCGCGAGGTAGGCGTCGGGCACCGAGGCGGCCTCGGTGCGCAGCCTCAGCACCCGCTCGACGAACCACCGACGCATGTCCGCCTCGGCGGCGTCGAGGTAGATCCCGACGTCGAGCCGGTCGGCGAAGTGCAGGACGTTCACCCCTTCGAAGATCACGACGGTCGCCCGGTCGGCCCGGCGGCGCTCGTCGAGCACGTCGTAGAGGAGGTGGTCGTAGACGGGGACCTCCAGCACGTCGCGGCCGGCGCGCACGTCGAGCAGGAAGGCGTCGATGGCCTCCAGGTCGTAGCTCTCCGGGTAGCCCTTGCGCGCGGCCAGGCCCCGGCGCGCCAACTCGTGGTTGGGCAGGAGGAAGCCGTCGCTGGCCACCACCACCGACGCCAGGTCGTGGTCGTTCGAGAGCCGAGCCGCCAGCGCCGCGGCCAGGTGGCTCTTGCCCACCGCCACGCCGCCACCGATCCCGACCAGCGTGCTCGCCCCGATGTCGCCGTTGCCGTTGGGGTTCGTGGCCACTCGCCCCGCGACCCGCCGCGCTGTCCGCGCCGCGATCAGGTCGGTCACCGGACCCAGTCCGCCGTCGGCTGCACGGCCCTCCATCGCCCGCACGCTAGGTGGCGATCCGCGTCGTCAGCCGTGTAGGAAGACCGGATGCCCGGACCGTTCGAACAGGCGTGCCAGCTCGAGGCGCTCGGTGGCGGCGTCTACGAGGGCGTGCTCGGCCGCACGTGGTGGGGCAGCGTGTCGGAGAACGGCGGCTACGTGCTGGCCCTGGCTCTCGCCGCCTACGAGCGCGAGCTCGACGACCCCGACAAGCAGGCGCTGCGGGTCACGCTCGACTACCACCGGCCCGTGATCGACGGGGAGATCCGGATCGAGGTCGACATCCCCCGCCACGGCCGCACCACCGCCGGCGGCACCGTGCGCATCTGGTCCAACGGCAAGTTGGCGTGCCTCGGCATCGCGTCGTCCGCTCGGCACCGCCCCGGCGGGGAGTTCGCCGCCCGGGCCATGCCCGAGGTGGAGTCGATCGGCGCCGAGGAGCCTCCGCTCGACAAGAACAGCGAGTTCCCGCTGTACGCCAACGTCCGTCGCTGGTCGCGCCTGGCCGAGGCGTCCGGTCCCCACGGTGCCCGGGTCGGCGGATGGGTGCAGCAGGTGGTGCCCGAGGTGATCGACCACCGGTGGTTGGCGTTGCTCGTCGACCTGTGGTGGCCCGCCGCCTACAAGGTCTGGGGCGAGAACGTCGTCACCCAGACCGTCGACATGGGCTACCACGGCCGGGCGACGCTCCCCATGGAGTCGTTGCCCCCGGGCACGCCGTTGTTCGTCGTGCACACGGCGCGGACGTCGGTCAACGGCTTCGTCGACGAGGACTGCGAGATCTGGAGCCCCGACGGCCAGCTCCTCGGCCAGGGCCGCCAGATCTTCATCGTGCACGCCGCCCGCCGTTTCTGACCTCCCTGACCCCCCACCTGCCGGGGTGTGACGAAGTTCACAGCAGATGGTCCTCAAGTTCGGGGCGCGACCTGCCGACAATGGCGGCGGTCGGTCCCCGGCGGGACCAGGAGGGCGGGGACATGCGGCGCGACAGCGGACGACGGGTGACCATCCTCGCCCTCGTGGGGGCGATCCTGGCCTTCGCCGCGGCCATGGCCCTGCTGGTCGGCACTGCCGCCGCCTTCGGTTCCTGACCCGCGTCGTCAGGCGGTCGGGGGGCCGTCGCCGAAGAGGTACTGCGGGCCGCTGCCCAGCTCGCTGGCCCGGTCGTAGGGGTTGCGGAGCCGACACGACGCCACCGACAGGCAGCCGCACCCGATGC
>DATDIY010000105.1:0-20270 GCA_036520815.1 Acidimicrobiales bacterium | reverse complement strand
TTCGATCGTGGATTCAGAGAACAGATGTTGCTGTGCGCCGTCGTCCGGCACGAGATCACACCAGTTCGATGCGCGCCATCGGGGCGTTGTCGCCCTGGCGCGGGCCCAGCTTCAGGATGCGGGTGTAGCCACCCGGGCGCTCGACGTAGCGAGGGCCGATGTCGTCGAACAGCTTCGACGCCATCTCCTTGTCGCCGAGGAAGGCGACGACCTGGCGATGGCGGTGCACGCCGCCCTTCTTGGCCTTGGTGATGAGCTTCTCGGCGATCGGGCGCAGAGCCTTGGCCTTCGCCTCGGTGGTGACGATGCCCTCCGCGGCGAACAGCGACGCCGCCAGGTTGGCCATCATCAGCCGCTGGTGGGAGGCCGAACCGCCGAAGCGCTTCGACTTGGTGGGGGTTGCTGGCATCTTCGATCAGTCCCGGTGCTTGAGCGACAGACCGCGCTCGTCGAGCTTCTGGATGACCTCGTCGAGGGACTTCTGGCCGAAGTTGGTGATGGCCAGCAGGTCGTCCTCCGTCTTGAGCAGCAGCTCGCCGACGGTGTTCACCTGCGCCCGCTTGAGGCAGTTGCGGGGACGCTCGGACAGGTCGAGGTCCTCGATGGGGAGGTCGAGATCCGGGGAGCCCGTCGCGGCCACGGCGACCTCGCCGAGCTCGAGGCCCTGCGGCTCGTCGCTCATCTCGGCCACCAGCTGCACCAACGACTGGAGCGTGGCCCCCGCCGAGGCGAGCGCCTCGCGGGCCGTGATCGAGCCGTCGGTCTCGATGTCCAGCACGAGCCGGTCGAACTCGGTGGACTGCTCCACCCGGGTGGGCTCCACCGAGAAGGTGACACGCCGCACCGGCGAGAAGATCGAGTCCACCGGGATCACGCCGATGGTGTTGGAGGTCTTGTTGCGATCCGCCGAGACGTAGCCACGGCCCTTCTCGACCGTCAGGTCGAGAGCGAGCCGGCCTTGGCCGTTGACGGTGGCGAGGTGGAGGTCCTGGTTGAGGATCTCCACGTCGGCGTTGGCGGAGATGTCCGCCGCCGTCACGTCCGCCGCGCCGCGCACGTCGAGGCGGAGCGTCACCGGCTCCTCGCTGTACACCCGCAGGACGAGGTCCTTCAGGTTGAGGATGATGTCGGTGACATCCTCGGTGACACCCTTGATGGTGTCGAACTCGTGGAGAGCGTCGTCGAAACGCACCTGGGTGACGGCTGCCCCAGGGATCGACGACAGAAGGGTCCGTCGGAGCGAGTTGCCCAGGGTGTGGCCGAAGCCCGGCTCGAGGGGGCCGATCGCGAACAGCTGACGGTCACCATCGGCCTCGCCTAGCGCTTCGACCTTCGGGCGCTGCATCACCAGCATGTGTGTGTACCTCGGTTCCGTTCGTTCGGGAACGGCGTCGGTGGCGGGGCGCACCCCGCCGATGACGCCTTACTTCGAATAGAGCTCGACGATGAGCTGCTCGCGCACCGGGACGTCGATCTGGTCGCGCAGCGGAGGCTGCATGATCGTGACGCTGAAGCCGTTGTCACCCGACTCGAGCCACGCCGGAGGGGTGCGGTCGAGCACGTCGCGGTTCCACTGGATGACCACCATCTCGCGGGTCTTGTCCCGCAGCGTGACGATGTCGCCCTTGCGGACCCGGTAGCTGGGGATGTCGACGCGCTTGCCGTTGACGTTCACGTGGCCGTGGCCCACGAACTGTCGGGCCTGGGGCCGGGTCGCGGCCCAGCCGGAGCGGTACACCACGTTGTCGAGCCGCATCTCGAGGAACCGGAGCATGTTCTCGCCGGTCACGCCTTCCTTGCGGTTGGCTTCCTCGTAGAGGTTCCGGAACTGCCGCTCCGAGAGCCCGTAGGTGAAGCGCGCCTTCTGCTTCTCCTGGAGCTGGAGGAGGTACTCGCTCGGGTTGCCCCGGCGGCGGGTGCGGCCGTGCTCACCCGGGGGGTATGGCCGCTTCTCGAGGGCGACGGTCTCGCCCTTGGTGCCGAAGATGTTGGTGCCGAGGCGGCGCGAGACGCGCGCCTTCGGGCCGGTGTAGCGAGCCATGGTCAGACCCTCCGACGCTTGGGCGGGCGGCAGCCGTTGTGCGGCACCGGCGTGACGTCCTTGATGCCGGTCACCTCGATGCCGGCGTTCTGGATGCTGCGGATCGCCGTCTCGCGACCCGAGCCCGGGCCCTTCACCACCACGTCGACCTTGCGGACACCGTGCTCCATGGCCCGACGCGCGCACTGCTCGGCCGCCATCTGGGCGGCGAACGGGGTGCTCTTGCGGGAGCCCTTGAAGCCGACGTTGCCGGCCGAGGCCCAGGCGAGCACATTGCCCTCCTGGTCGGTGATGCTGACGATCGTGTTGTTGAAGGAGCTCTTGATGTGCGCCACCCCGTAGGTGACGTTCTTGCGTTCCTTCTTGCGGGGGCGACGGCCCCCCGGCGACGGCTTGGCCATTACTTGCGACCCACCTTCTTCTTGCCGGCCACGGTCTTCTTCGGGCCCTTCCGGGTGCGGGCGTTGGTGTGGGTCCGCTGACCCCGGACCGGCAGGCCGCGACGGTGTCGCAGGCCCTGGTAGCAGCCGATCTCCATCTTCCGCTTGATGTCCTGATCGACCTCGCGCCGCAGGTCACCCTCGACCTTGAGGCTGCTGTCGACGTAGGCGCGAATGCGGTTGACCTCTTCGTCGGTCAGGTCGCGCACCCGGGTGTTCGGGTCGATGCCGGTCGCCTCGCTGATGTGGCGGGCGGTCGTGCGGCCGATGCCGAAGATGTAGGTGAGGCTGATCTCGAGCCGCTTCTCGCGCGGGATGTCCACGCCGGAGATACGTGCCATGTCAGCCCTGCCGCTGCTTGTGCCGAGGGTTCTCGCAGATGACCTGCACTCGCCCGTGGCGACGGATCACCTTGCACTTCTCACAGATCTTCTTGACGCTGGGTCGAACCTTCATTCGTGCACGTTCCTACTTCCTGTCTCGTCACCTGAATCGTGCTCAGGGGCACCGGAGCATGCTCTCTCCGGTGGGTCCGGCCTCGGGGGCCAGACGCTCGTTTCGTTGCTGCTGGTCCTGCCTGGTGTTGACGGAGCTACTTGTAGCGATAGGTGATGCGACCGCGGGTCAGGTCGTACGGCGTCAGCTCCACCTGGACGCGATCACCCGGCAGGATGCGGATGTAGTGCATGCGCATCTTTCCGGAGATGTGAGCCAGCACCTTGTGGCCGTTCTCGAGCTCAACCCGGAACATGGCGTTCGGTAGCGGCTCGATGACCGTCCCCTCAAGGACGATCGCGTCTTCTTTGGGCTTCGGCAGCGTGGTCCTCCTGCTCGCATGCGGAAACGCCTGATGCCCTTCGTGGGCGCGCAGGCGCGCATTGGCCGAGGAGCAAGCCTAGTGGGGAGGCCCGTCGGTTTCCAAACGCGGGGTGGAATCGGTGGGTACCGACCCCGGATCTGGTCCGATCTGCACCACCGTAGCCGCCGCCGTGGCGACCACCGGACCACCCACCTAGGGCAGGGTGAGGATCTCGGGACCGGCGTCGGTGATGGCGATGGTGTGCTCCCAGTGGGCCGCCAGCGAGCCGTCGTCGGTGACCACCGTCCACCCGTCCTCGGTCACGAACGTGTCGGGGGAACCGATGGTCACCATTGGTTCGAGGGCGAGGGTCATGCCGCGCTTGAGCTTCGCCCCCTTGCCCTTCGCCCCGAAATTGGGCACCTCGGGCCGTTCGTGCATCTCCTGGCCTATGCCGTGGCCCACGTACTCACGCACGATCGAGAACCCGGCGGCCTCGGCGATGGCCTGCACGGCGCTGCCGACGTCGCCCATGCGACCACCGTCGACCATGGAGGCGATCCCCGCCATCATCGACTCCCGGGTGACCTCCACGAGCCGAGCCGCTTCTTCGCTGACCTCCCCCACGGGGGCAGTGAAGGCGGCGTCGCCGTGCCATCCCTCGACGATCGCACCACAGTCGATCGAGATGATGTCGCCCTCCTCGAGCACGGTGTCGCCCGGGATCCCGTGGACCACCACGTCGTTGGGTGACGCGCAGATCACCGCCGGGAAGCCGTGGTAGCCGAGGAAGTTGGAACGGGCTCCGCGGCGTTCGAGGACCCCCCGGCCGATCCGATCGAGCTCGGCGGTGGTCACCCCGGGCCGGATGGCGCGACGGATCTCGCTGTGCATCTCCGCCACGACGCGCCCGGCGGCGCGCATGTGACGGAGCTCCTCGCGGGTGCGGCCACCCACGGCTCAGCCGCCGAGGCGGGCGTCGATGGCGTCGACCAGGCGGGCGGTGACCTCGTCGAGGGTGCCGAGGCCGTCGACGCGTACGAGCACCCCGGCCGAGTGGTACCAGTCGATGGTCGGCGTGGTCTCGGTGGCGTAGGCCTCGAGGCGCAACGCCACCGCCTCGGGGGTGTCATCGCCTCGCTGCACGACCTCGCCACCGCAGGTGTCGCAGGTCCAGTCGTGACTCGGTGGCTGCTCGGTCGAGTAGATGCGACCGCACGACGAGCACACCCGACGGGTCGAGATGCGCTGAACCACCACGGCCTCGGGCACGTCGAGGTCGACGGCAACGTCGATGGTGGCGAACTCCGACAGCGCCTTGGCCTGACCGACGGTCCGGGGGAAGCCGTCGAGCAGGAAGCCCTTCTCCTGCACGTCGGACTCGGCGAGACGTTCCTCGACGACGCCGAGCATCACATCGTCGGGCACCAGGCGTCCCGAGTCCATGTAGGAGCGGGCCTCGATGCCGATCGGCGTGCCGTTGGCGACCGCGGCGCGCAGCATGTCGCCCGTGGAGATGTGCGGAGCCCCGTAGTGGGCGCACAGCCGCGCCGACTGAGTCCCCTTCCCGGCCCCCTGGCGCCCGAAGATGACGAGGCGGACGGGCACTACTTCAGGAACCCTTCGTAGTTGCGCATCATCAGCTGGCTGTCGATCTGCTTCATCGTCTCGAGGGCGACACCCACTGCGATCAGGATCGAGATGCCGGTGAACTGCACCTGGGTGCCAGGAAGGTAGGTGGTGAGCACGAACGACGGGATCAGGGCGATGGCGGCGATGAACAAGGCGCCCGGAAGGGTGATGCGGGACAGCACCTTGGCGAGATACCGCTCGGTCTGCGGTCCCGGCCGGATGCCCGGGATGAAGCCACCCTGCTTGCGCAACGTGTCCGCCTGCTTGACGGGGTCGAAGGTGATCGCTGTGTAGAAGTAGGCGAAACCGATGATCAGCAGACCGAACACGAGCATGTGGATCGGCGAGTTCGGGGTCACCAGGTTCGAGTTCACCCAGTCCTGGAGGCTGGCGCCCCACCCGTCGGACGGCAGCACGAGGCTGAGCAGCTGGGGCAGGTACAGCACCGAGCTGGCGAAGATGATCGGGATCACGCCCGACTGGTTGACCTTCAGCGGGATGTACGTGCTCTGCCCGCCGTACATGCGTCGGCCCACGACCCGTTTGGCGAACTGGACAGGGATTCTTCGTTGGCCCTGTTCGACGAAGACGATCGCCACCAGGATCAGCAGGTAGCCGGCGGTCACCATCGCAACGGCGGACCAACCGCCGTTGGCCTTGATCTGGGCGAACATGTTCGGGATCCCGGCGACGACCGAGGCGAAGATCAGCAGCGACATGCCGTTGCCGACGCCGCGCTGGCTCACCAGCTCACCCATCCACATCAACAGTGCGGTACCGGTGGTCAGGGTGAGCACGATGAGCGCGACGCGCCCGACCGTGAAGTTCGGGACGAGGTCGAGGCCGGTGGTGTTGCCGGAAGTGAGCCCACCTCCGCCGTTGTGGAAGAGGTAGGCCAGGCCGGTCGACTGCACGATGGCGATGCCGATGGTGACGTAGCGGGTCCACTGCGTGATCTTGCGCTGACCGACGGCACCCTGGTTCTGCCACTCCTCGAGCTTGGGGATCACCACCCCGAGGATCTGCATGATGATCGACGCCGTGATGTACGGCATGATCCCGAGGGCGAAGATGGCGAAGTTCGTGAGCGCCCCGCCCGAGAAGAGCGAGAGGAAGGCCAGGACCCCGCCCTGCTCGGCCTGGTCCTGCAGCTGGGAGAGCGCACCCACATCGATGCCCGGGACCGGCAGGTGGGCGCCGAGCCGGTAGAGCGCGATGATCGCCAAGCTGAACAGGACCTTGTTGCGAAGATCCTGGACCTTGAAGATGTTCTTCAGGTTGGAGAGCACCCTGCTCGCTCCTGTGCTGGCTCCGGGGTCCGCTCGCGCGCGCTGAGGCGGGCCGGACCCTAGCGGTTGGTGAGGTGGTTGCCCTTGGCCGGCGGCCGCCGGTCGCCCCACGGGAGGGGCAGCACTTCGACACTACCGCCGGCGGCGGTGATGGCCGCCTCGGCCGACTTGGAGAAGGCGTGGGCCTTCACGGTCACCGCTCGGGTGATCTGTCCTCGGCCGAGGACCTTCACGAGGGCGCCCTTGTGGGTCAGGCCCTTGTCGTGCAGCGTCGCAGGATCGACGGTGTCGAGGCCGCTGGCCTCGAGCACGTCGAGGTTGACGGCCTGGTACTCGACCCGGAACGGGTTGTTGAAGCCTCGGAGCTTCGGCACCCGCATGGCGAGGGGCAGCTGACCGCCCTCGAAGCCGACGGCGATGCTCCCGCGTGCGGCCTGGCCCTTGGTGCCGCGGCCGGCGGTCTTGCCGCCCTTGCCACCGATGCCTCGACCGACGCGCTTGCGGCGACGGTTCGAGCCCGGGGCGGGCTGGAGGTCGTGGATCTTCATCGTGGCGTCCTCACGTCTCGGAGGTGGCGGCGGAGCCGTCGATCTCTTCGACCGTCACGAGGTGCGGGACACGAGCGATCATGCCACGGATCTCGGGCCGGTCCGGAAGGGTGTTGGTCTTGCCGATGCCGCGCAGCCCGAGCGCCCGGAGCGTGCCGCGGGTCTTGGGCTTGGTGCCGATCGATGACTTCACCTGGGTGACCTTGAGCTCGGACATCACGCGACCTCATCGGGCACGTGCGGGCCACGCTCGGACTGCTTGTAGGCCTCGAGCAGACCCTTCGGGACGAACTCCTCGGGCGAGAGGCCACGGAGCCGGGCGATCTCGTCGGGACGCTTGAGGTCCTGGAGCCCGGCGATGGTTGCCCGGGCGACGTTGATGTGGTTCGAGGAGCCCAGCGACTTGCACAGCACGTCGTGGATGCCTGCCTCTTCGAGGATGGCGCGGGCGGCACCGCCGGCGATCACGCCGGTACCGGGGGCGGCCGGCTGGATCAGCACCCGGCCGGCGCCCATGCGGCCGATGACGGGGTGGGTGACCGTGCTGCCGGCGAGCGGTACGGCGAAGAGGTTCTTGCGAGCCTCCTCGGTGCCCTTCTGGATGGCGAGGGGCACCTCTTTGGCCTTGCCGTAGCCGAGGCCGACGTGGCCGGCGCCGTCACCGATCACCACGAGGGCGGTGAAGGAGAAGCGACGCCCGCCCTTCACGACCTTGGCGACGCGGTTGATGTTGATGACTCGTGACTCACGCAGAGCCAGGGTGTCGGGGTTGGGGGCCATCAGAACTCCAGTCCGGCTTCTCGGGCGGCATCGGCAATCGCTGCGACCCGGCCGTGGTAGAGGTTGCCGCCACGGTCGAACACGACCTTGTCGACGCCGGCGGCCTTGGCCCGCTCGGCGATGAGGCGACCCACCTCGGTGGCGGCAGTGACGTTTCCGGTGCCGGAGGCACCGACGGAGGACTCGACGGTGGAGGCGGCGGCGAGGGTGCGGCCGGCGACGTCGTCGATCACCTGGGCACTGATGTGACGGTTCGAACGGAACACGGCCAGACGGGGACGTTCCGCGCTGCCGCGCACCTGCTTGCGCACCCGGCGGTGCCGACGGATGCGCGCATCTCGCTTCTGCTTGGCGCTGTCGCTCATCGCTCCTACTTCCCGGCCTTGCCGGCCTTGCGGACGACGCGCTCGTCCTTGTACCGCACGCCCTTGCCCTTGTACGGCTCGGGCTTGCGGATCGCCCGGATGTTCGCCGCGACCTGACCGACGGCTTCCTTGTCGATGCCGAACACCGCGATGGTGGTGGGGCTGGCGACCTCGAAGGTCACCCCATCGGGAGCCTGGACCGACACGGCGTGGCTGAAGCCCAGGGCGAGCTCGAGCGCCGAGTTGCCCTTGGCGGTGGCGCGGTAGCCGACGCCGACGATCTCGAGGTCCTTGCGGAACCCCTCGCTGACGCCGACGACCATGTTGTTCACGAGCGACCGGACCAGACCGTGCATGGCCCGGCTCTGGCGCTCGTCATCGGGGCGTTCGACGACCAGCACTCCACCCTCGTCCTGACGGACGGTGATGGTGCCGGGGATCTCGCGCTCGAGGGTGCCCTTGGGCCCCTTCACGGTGATGTGTCGATCGGCGATCGAAACGTCGACGCCGCTCGGGAGGGTGATGGGAGCTCGTCCCACTCGAGACATCTCGACCCTTACCAGACGAAGCAGAGGATCTCGCCGCCCATGCGACGCTTGCGCGCCTCACGGTCGGTCATGAGCCCCTGGCTGGTGGACAGGACCGCGACACCGAGACCGCCGAGAACCCGAGGGATCTTGTCGGCCTTGGTGTACACGCGCAGACCCGGCTTCGACACGCGCTTGACCCCGGAGATCACACGCTTGCGTTCGGGTGAGTACTTCATGGTCACGGTGAGGACGCGACCCGGACGGTCGGTCGCGTCGGCCACCTCGAAGCCCTCGATGTAGCCCTCCTTCACGAGAAGGTGGGCCAGGGCCTCCTTGACCTTGGAGGAGGGCATGCGGACCTCGTCGTGCATCGCCGTGTTGGCGTTGCGGATGCGGGTCAGCATGTCGGCGATGGGATCTGTCATTGTCATCGAATCGCCTCCCTCACCAGCTGGCCTTCTTGAGACCGGGGATCTCCCCGGCGTGCCCCAGCTCGCGCAGGCACACGCGGCAGAGCAGGAACTTGCGGTACACGGCGTGGGGCCGGCCGCAGCGCTGGCAGCGGGTGTAGGCCCTCACCTTGAACTTGGGAGTGCGCTGCTGCTTGTTGATGAGCGCCTTCTTGGCCATTACTGCTGCCCCTCACGCTTGAACGGGAAGCCGAAGGCGTCGAGCAGGGCCTTGCCCTCGGCGTTGGTACGGGCGGACGTGACGATGGTGATGTCGAAACCCCGAGGGACGTCGACCTTGTCGTAGTCGATCTCCGGGAACATCAGCTGCTCGCTCACGCCGAAGGTGTAGTTGCCTCGGCCGTCGAACGACTTGGGCGAGAGCCCGCGGAAGTCACGGATGCGGGGGATCGCCAGGCTGATGAGCCGGTCGAAGAACTCCCACATGCGGTCACCGCGGAGCGTCACCTTCACGCCGATCGCATTGCCCTCGCGCAGCTTGAAGCCGGCGATGGACTTCTTGGCCTTGGTGACGACCACCTTCTGACCGGTGATCTGCTCGAGGTCGCGGACCGCACCCTCGAGGAGCGACTGCTGGCCCAGGGCAGCGCCGACGCCCGAGTTGATGACGATCTTCTCGAAGCGCGGAACCTGCATGATGTTGTCGAGCCCGAGCGTCTCCTTGAGGGCCGCTCGGGTCTCGTCGTTGTAGCGCTGCTTGAGGCGAGGCACCTCGGTGGACGCGGGGGCGGTGACGGTGCTCACGACAGGTCCCCCTCGCACTTGCGGCAGATCCGGATCTTCGTGCCGTCGGACTCGAAGCGGTAGCCGATGCGGGTCGGCTTGCCGCAGGAGCCGCAGATGATGGCGACGTTGGCCACCGCGATCGGCATCTCCTTGTCGATGATGCCGCCGGTGTTGGTCTGGCTCGTCGGCTTGGTGTGGCGCTTGGCGATGTTGACGCCGTCGACGATCACCTTGTCCCGGTCGGGGAGAGCGCGCGTCACGGTGCCGGTCTTCCCGCGATCCTTGCCGGTCAGCACCTTCACCCGGTCACCCTTGCGGATCTTCATCACAGCACCTCCGGCGCGAGCGAGACGATGCGCATGAACTTCTTGTCGCGGAGCTCCCGGCCGACCGGACCGAAGATGCGGGTCCCGCGCGGCTGCAGGTTGTCGTTGATGAGGACAGCGGCGTTCTCGTCGAAGCGGATGTAGGAGCCGTCCGGACGACGCTTCTCCTTCTTCACCCGCACCACGACGCACTTGACGACGTCGCCCTTCTTCACCGCGGCGCCGGGAATGGCGTCCTTGACGGTGGCGACGAAGATGTCGCCGATCGAGGCGTAGCGCCGCTTGGAGCCACCGAGCACCTTGATGCACAGGACTTCCTTGGCGCCGCTGTTGTCGGCGACACGGAGTCGGGTCTCCTGCTGGATCATCGGGCCCGCTCCAGCACATCGATGACCCGCCAGCGCTTCAGCTTCGAGAGCGGTCGGGTCTCCTGGACGCGGACGCGGTCACCGACGTTGAGATCGTTGGTCTCGTCGTGCGCGTAGAGCTTGTTGGTCCGCTGGACCGTCTTGTTGTACCGGGGGTGACGCACCCGGTCGGTGACGGCCACGATCGCCGTCTTGTCCATGCTCGTCGAGACGACCACGCCCTCGCGCACCTTGCGGGGGTTCGTCCGGCTCGTCTCGGCGGCTGCAGTCTCGTCAGCCATCAGGCCGTCTCCTCGTCGGTCGCCAGCGCCTCTGCGGCAGCGATCTCACGCTCACGCAGCTCGGTGTTGACGCGAGCCACACGCTTGCGCACGACTCCGAGTCGTGCGGTGTTGTCGAGCTGGCCGGTCACGTTCTGGAAGCGAAGGTTGAACAGCTCTTCCTTCGCCTCGGCCAGCTGGTCGTACAGCTCGCCGTCGCTCACGTCGCGCAGCGAATCGGTGGTCCTCGCCATCAGAACCCCTCCTCCCGCGCCACGAAGCGAGCCTTGATCGGCAGCTTCTGGATGGCCCGGTCGATCGCCTCTCGGGCGATCTCGGGATCGTTGTAGGACAGCTCGAACAGGATCCGGCCGGGCTTCACGACGGCGACCCAGTGCTCCGGGTTGCCCTTGCCCGAGCCCATGCGGGTCTCGGCCGGCTTCTGGGTGACAGGCTTGTGCGGGAACACGTTGATCCAGACCTTGCCGCCGCGCTTGATGTGTCGGGTCATGGCGATACGGGCGGCCTCGATCTGGCGGGCGGTGATCCACCCTGGCTCGAGGGCCTGGATGCCGTAGTCGCCGAAGGTGACCTCGGAACCGCCCTTGGTCTGCCCCCGGGTGCGGCCGCGCTGCTGCTTGCGGTGCTTGACCTTCTTCGGCATCAACATGTCAGTCACCGTCCCCGGGACGGAAGTGAGGAGTCTCGTTGTGCTGCCGGGTGGAGCGCTCGATCTCCTCCTCCTCGGCGAGCAGGCGCTCGAGCTCGGGATCGGCTTCCTTCACCAGCGGGGCGGCCTCGACCTCGTCGGGCGTCTCGGCGGTGGCCTCGACCGGAGCATCGGTCGGGCGGCGGCGGGCGGCGGCCGACGAGACGACCTTGCGCGGCTTCGGGGCTCCGGAGGTCTCACCGACGGCCATGGCGGCCTCACGGGTGATCTTGTCCTCGAGCTGGCTCTTGTAGGGGAGGATGTCGCCCTTGTAGAGCCAGACCTTCACGCCGATGCGGCCGTAGGTGGTCTTGGCCTCGCGGAAGCCGTAGTCGATGTCGGCGCGCAACGTGTGCAGCGGGACACGGCCCTCGCGGTACCACTCGGTACGAGCCATCTCGGAGCCGCCGAGGCGGCCCGAGCACTGCACCCGGATACCGAGGGCGCCGGCCTTCTGAGCGTTCTGCACGGCCCGCTTCATGGCACGACGGAAGGCGACGCGCCCGGCGAGCTGGTCGGCGACACCCTGGGCGATCAGCGCTGCGTCGAGCTCGGGCTGCTTGATCTCCTGGATGTTCAGCTGGACCTTGTTGTTGCCCGAGATCTTGGTGAGACCGGCGCGGAGGCGGTCGGCCTCGGCACCGCGGCGCCCGATCACGATGCCCGGACGGGCGGTGTGCACGTCGACGCGCAGACGATCGCGAGTGCGCTCGACCTCGATGCGGCTGATCGCGGCGTGCGGCAGCTGCGTCATCAGGTAGTCGCGAATCTTCCAGTCCTCGATGACGTAGGCGGCGTACTCCTTGCGCTCCGCGAACCAGCGCGACTTCCAGTCGGTGGTGACGCCGAGGCGGAACCCGTAGGGGTTGACCTTCTGGCCCATCAGTCTTCCTTCCCTTCGGCCTCGGCGGCCGCATCGGCCTGCTCCGCCTCGGCACTGGGCTCGGCCGCTACCGGCTCGTCCTGTTCGACGAGGTCGGCCTCGGCGGCTTCCTCGTCGATGTCGACCTCGCTGGTCACCTCGTCGGGATCGACCGGCACGCCCTGCTCGATCACGTCGGCCTCGTTGGCCTCGTCGACGATCTCGTCGTGGTCGTGATCGTGGTCATGGTCATGGTCGTGGTCGGCGGCCTTGCGCTCGGCCTTGGCCTGGCGGCTGCGCGACACGCGCTGGCGGCGGGCCTCGGCAGCGGCGCGGCCACCGCTGGCCCGACCGCTGGCGGCCTCACGGGCCCGGAGGGCCTCGAGATCGTCGGTGGAGAGCCGGCTCACGATGATGGTGATGTGGCAGGTGCGCTTGCGGATCCGGGTGGCGCGACCACGCGCTCGGGGTCGCCAGCGCTTGAGCGTGGGGCCCTCATCGGCGTAGCAGGCAGACACGAAGAGCTCGTCGGCCGGGATGGAGTTGTTGTGCTCGGCGTTGGCGATGGCCGACTCGAGGCACTTCAGGATGGTCCGGGCGATGTCACGCTCGGCCAGCTCCAGCACCTCGAGGGCACGGGCCACGGGCAGGCCGCGAATGAGGTCGAGGATCTCGCGGGCCTTGTAAGCGGAGGACCGGACGTGCCGGACCTGGGACCGCACGCCGGGGCGCTCGTTGGTCTTGGTTCCAGTCATCAACGCCGCCCCTTCTTCTCCTGGCCGGCGTGGAACTTGAAGGTGCGGGTCGGCGCGAACTCGCCCAGCTTGTGACCCACCATCGACTCGGTGATGTAGACGGGCACGTGCTTGCGGCCGTCGTGCACGGCGATGGTGTGGCCGACCATCTCGGGGATGATCGTGGAACGGCGCGACCACGTCTTCACGACGCGCTTCTCGTTCTTCTCGTTGAGGTCGTCGACCTTCTTGAGGAGATGGTCGTCGACGAAGGGGCCCTTCTTGAGGCTGCGAGGCATCGGAGCACCCTCTCCTAACGGCGCGAGCCGCGGGTGCGGCGACGGCGGACGATGAGCTTCTGGGACGGCTTGGTCTTGTCGCGGGTACGGCCCTCGGGCTGACCCCAGGGCGAGACCGGGTGACGACCACCCGAGGTCTTGCCCTCACCACCACCGTGGGGATGGTCGACCGGGTTCATGGCGACGCCGCGGGTCTGAGGGCGGACGCCCTTCCAGCGGTTGCGGCCCGCCTTGCCGATCTTGATGAGCTCGTGCTCGGCGTTGCCGACCTCACCCACCGTGGCTCGGCAGTCGATCGGGACGCGGCGCATCTCGGTGCTCGGGAGGCGAAGGGTGGCGTAGTCGCCTTCCTTGGCCACGAGCTGGATGCTCATGCCGGCGCTGCGGGCCATCTTGCCGCCGCCGCCAGGCTTGAGCTCGACATTGTGGACGACCGTGCCGACCGGGATGTAGCGCAGCGGCAGGGCGTTGCCGGGGCGGATGTCGGCGCCCTGGCCGCTCTGGAGCTTGTCGCCGACCGTCACGTTTCGCGGGGCGAGGATGTAGGCCTTCTCGCCGTCGTGGTAGTGGAGCAGGGCGATCCGGCAGGTGCGGTTGGGGTCGTACTCGATGGCGGCGACGGTGGCCGGAACGCCGTCCTTCACCCGCCGGAAGTCGATGACCCGGTAGCGCTGCTTGTGCCCGCCGCCCTTGTGGCGAGCGGTCTTGCGGCCGTAGCTGTTGCGACCGCCGGTCTTCGACTTCGGGGCCAGCAGGCTGCGCTCGGGCGTGGTCCTCGTGATCTCGGCGAAGTCGGAGACGGTCTGGAACCGGCGACCGGCGCTGGTGGGCTTGCGCTTGCGGAGAGCCATCGTGTCCTACCCCTCGAACAGATCGATGCGGTCGCCGTCGGCGAGGGTGACGAAGGCGCGCTTGGTGTCGGGACGGGAACCGAACGTGCCGGTCTTGCGGTTGCGCTTGCGCTTCCCGTTGCGGTTGAGCGTGTTCACCCGCAGCACCTTGACCCCGAAGATGGACTCGACGGCGTCGTGGATCTCGGGCTTGGAGGCGTCGGGGTGGACGACGAACGTGTAGACGTTGGCGTCGAGCAGGCCGTAGCTCTTCTCGCTCACCACCGGGCGGATGATGACGTCGCGGGGATCCTTCACTTCGCTGCCTCCGCCTCGGCGGCCGGGGCGATCGGCGGCACGTTGGACCGGGTGAACACCACGTAGTCGTTCACGAGCACGTCGTAGGTGTTGAGGTGGCCGGCTTCGAGGAGGTGGACGTTCTGGAGGTTCCGGAAGCTCTTCCAGGCGGCGACGTCGTCGCGGGAGAGGACCACCAGGATGCGGCCCTCGAGCCCGAGGGCGGCCAGGGACGCCACGGCGCCCTTGGTGGACGGAGCATCGAAGGCCCAGTCGTCGACGACGACCACCTTGCCGTCCGCAGCCCGGTCGGAGAGGGCAGACCGCAGGGCCAGCTTGATCATCTTCTTGGGGGTCTTCTGGGCGTAGCTGCGCGGCTTCGGACCGAGGGCCACACCACCGCCGATCCAGATCGGACCTCGGCTCGAGCCAGCGCGGGCCCGGCCGGTGCCCTTCTGCTTCCAGGGCTTGGCGCCGCCACCGCGTACCTCGGCCCGGGTCTTGGTGCTCTGGGTGCCGGCCCGACGGGCGGCGAGCTGGGCGGTCACGACCTGGTGCATCACCGGGACGTTGGGCTCGATGCCGAACGTGTCGGCGTCGAGCTCGAGGGTGCCGGCGTCAGCACCGGCGGGAGTCTTGACGGTCACGCTGGCCATCAGGCACCACCCTTTGCTGCGGCCTTCACGGCATCGCGGACGACGACGAGGCCACCCTTGGGGCCGGGCACCGCACCCCTCACGAGCAGCAGGTGCTTCTCGGGGTCGGTCGCGACGACGGCCAGGTTCAGCGTGGTGACCTTCTCGGCGCCCATGCGCCCGGCCATCCGCGTGCCCTTGAACACGCGAGCCGGAGTGGCGCAGGCGCCGATGGAGCCAGGAGCACGGTGGGTGCGGTGAGCACCGTGGGAGGCCCTCTGGCCGGAGAAGTTGTGGCGCTTCATCGCCCCGGCGAAGCCCTTGCCCTTGCTCACGGCGGTCACGTCGACGAACTCACCGGCGGCGAGGGTGTCGACCGAGATCTCCTGGCCCACCTCGAAGTCGCTGACGTCGTCGAGACGGAGCTCGACCAGCTTGGTGCCCGGGCTCACTCCAGCCTTCTCGAAGTGGCCCCGGGAAGGGTTGTTGAGCTTGCGCCCGTCCCGCTCACCGAAGGTGACCTGGACGGCGTTGTACCCATCGCGCTCGGCGGTCTTCACCTGGACGACGCGCATCGGCTCGACCCGGAGAACGGTGACGGGAACGACACGGTTGTTGTCGTCCCACACCTGGGTCATGCCGACCTTCTCGCCGACTACTGCCTTGTTCGCCATGACGGCAACGATCTTTCTCTTTGCGGTTTGCGTCGTCTCCCCCACCGGGTCCCGGGCACGCCCGGATCGAGGTGGGTCCTCACGCGGACGCTCCGCTCGGGGAAACCCCCGGCGGAGCGCCAGTCGGTTGTGCTGCGGGGTACCCACGGGAGCGGGCCGTCGCAGACGTCGGTTCGATCGACGAAGAGGTGCGCACGTCGACCCCGGAGGGCCTCGGACGCACAAGAGGGAGAGCATAGCCACTCCCCCGGGAGGAGCCAAACCGCCATCGGTCCGACGAGCCGGAGCGACGACGGGTGGCTCAGCCGAACGGGTCGGTGCTCGTCATCCCGTTGTCCCCGACGTAGGCGGTCCATCGCTCGCCGTCCCACCACCGGTGCTGGTGACGACCGTAGGGGTCGGGCGCCCACTGGGCCGGGACAGCCGGAGCGGACGGAGGTGTGGGGCCAGCGACGATCCCGGCACGCACCTCGGCATTCGGGTTCAACGGCGCCCGCGGGGTGAGGGTCTGGTAGCGCGGCAGCTCGTTGTTCGAGATGACCACGGTCGGGGCCACGGCGGGAGTCGGCTCGGTGGCCGGGTCCGGCACCGGCGGCTCACCCGCTGTCCAGCGCACCGCTTCCTCCCGGTCCTGCAATGGGAAGCTCCGCACGTCCCCGGGCACCAACCACCCGACCGCCGCCGTGAGGTGTCGGACCCAGTCGAGGTCCGAGACGAACGCCGTTCGGACCCACGCCGCGTGATGATCGAACCCGAGCTTGGCGTCCTCCCACGCGGCACCGGCCGTGTAGCCGGTGAACTCGTCGCCGAGGACGAGCACCAGCCGGACCTCCCCCCGTCCCACCGCTCGGTCGACGGCGGGGCGGAGCACGTCGCGGTAGTCGTCGGCGTGCACCTCGCCCACGGCCTCGAATCCGAGGACGCCAGCCGGCAGATCAGGGATGGGACGCAGCATCGGGACCTCCGGCCTGGGGGCGGGTCGACCCGATCCGGGACGGGCCACCAGGCGGCACGAGTCTTGCCGATCCGCGCTCGCTCCGACGGCCCGAGGTCGGGGGGACCTCAGGTCGTGTGGACCGACCGGAGCACCACCATCGGCTCATCGCCCGTCCCAGCAGGGAGCTCGACGACCACCACGTGGGTCACGTCGCCGGCCTCGGCCGACAGCGCCACCGCGGCGGCCACGTCACGACCGGGGACGACCGACGGGAAGGCGAGCAACTCCGCGCTGATCCTGCCGCCGAGGGAGGCCAGGGACCGCTCGGTCTCGTCGTCCACGTCGAGGGCGATGGGTCGGCCACCGCTGATGGCGTCGATGATGCTGGGCGAGAGCACGCCCGGACCCCCGACCAGCGTGCCCGACTCCAGCCCGCCGGGCGCGACCCAGGGGTCGTCGGCCACCGCGGGCGTGAACGGCGCCGCCCTCACGGCCACCTCGGTGCCGCCACCGGGCCCCGAGGCAGCGGCCACGACGACCACCGCCGTCGTCCCGGCCGGTGCGGAGCTGGTGGCCCGGATGCCGTCGACGATCTCGAGGAGGGTGGTGAGCGTGCGGTTCGGTTCGCCTTCTCCCGGCAAGGCCACGGCAAGGGGGGCGGCGACCGGGACCCAGGTCGGGGCGGGGTTCGCACCGTCGCGGAGATCGATGACGGCGCCTCCGACCCCCGAACCCACGGGCAGCGCGGCCAACGGGGATGCGGTCGCCAACTCCGGGTGGAGGTGGCGACGCACGGCGTTGCGGCTCAACACCAGCCCGACCTGGAGGGCGAGCAGCACGACGAGGAGAAGGCCCCAGGGGAACGAGTGGGTGTCGGCCTCGAACATGGCCTGCCAGCTGTCGCGTCCCACCGACCCGAACAGCTCGGCGCGGCCGATGGTGAGCGGGTCGAACCCCACGGTGGCCGCCACCGTCGTGGTCGCACCGGGCTCGAGCGATTCAATCGGTTCGACGTCGATCTGGCGCCCCGCCTCGGGGTCGGAGCCCACCAGCACCTCGACCGGCAGGTCGTGAAGGACCTCGCTGCTCGTGTTGGTCACCTGGAACGTGAGCTCGCGTTCCGGCGGGCGCCCGAACCACTCACCGAACGTGCTGGTCCGCTCGAGGTGGATGGCGTCGATCTGCAGGCTGCTGCTCGGTCCCGTGGCCACCGGGTCGGTGACCTGCGCCACGGGGGCCCCCACCACCTCCACCGGAACGGCGAATCGCGCCGCCGACGACATGCTGGTCACGCGAACGACGCAGGGACACGGCGAGGGAGGGACCGACGCCGTGATGGGAGCGGTGAACGTGCCTTCAGTCCCTACTCCGAGGGTGCGGCTGCGGGGCCGGTCACAGTCGGTCGTCGAGGCACCGCTGTTGCCGCAGAGCTCGACCAGCACGACGGTGCGCTCGGGCCAGTGCGATCCGACCACCGAGAAGTGCGCACCCGGGTTGAGCACGCCGGGACCGTCGACGGCGGCCGACGGGCGAGGGGTGTCGGCGGAAGCAGGGACGACCCAAGCGAGCGCCAACAGCACCACGGCACCGCAGAGAAGCCGACGCATTCAAGCGACCTCCGACACGGGCACTCGCTGCTCCTCCGAGACAGGACGGCGCGGATGCTGTCGCGTGCGACGTCGGCGCCACGCTACGAAGAGTGCGAGGGCCACCACAACCACGACCAGCAACCACGGGATCGTCCAGAACGACGTGCTACGCGCGATGGCCACTCCGTCGGCCTGAGCGACGATGCGCACGGTGGCGGGGCCGAGATAGGGGCTCGAGTCGAGCTCCAGCGTGATCGTCTGGGACGAGCCGGGCAGCAGGTTGTCGATCGACGCCGGGTCGAACGTCCCGCCCCCAGGGCCGAACGCCTCCAGCTTGGCCGCGATCTCCGGGCTGAGGCGCATGTTGCCGTCGTTGGTGACCGTGACGGTCAGCTGGGTGGAGCGCTCGCCGACCGGCAGCAGGGGGTTGTCGTGGTCGACCGATATCCCGCTCAGGGCGAGCGACGGGGTGAGCGGACCCTTCACGCGGATGAACAACGGCACGGCGACGGCCCGTTGGACGCCGACCTCCACGTTCTCGCCGCCCTCCTCCACCTCGGTGTCGACGTTGAGCGCGGCGATGCCGGCGGCATGGTCGCCGGGAGCGGCATCGGAGGGCACCGTCACCGTGAACGGCACCGTGGCGTCGAACACCGAGTCGGCGGTGCGACCCGGCACCTCGACCTGGCCGGTCGAGAGGGAGATCCAGCTCCCTGCCCCGTCCAGCGCTTCGTTGGCGCTCTCGACCGCGATCCCCCCGGTGTCGGGGTTGAAGGCGTCGGCGGGGTAGAGGCGGAAGGTGATCGGGTCCGGGGTGAGGTTCCGGATGGTGACCGAGTCGGGGATCGACTGCCCGGGCTCGATCTCGAGCACGAAGCTCGAGCGTGTCGTGATGTCACCCTCGCTGGTGGGGAACACGGCCCACTCACCGTTGTCGATCGCGCCTGCGGGCGAACCGATGGCCCCGAGCCAGACGAGCGCGGCCAGCCCGACGGCTGCCGCACGAAGGAGCGGACGGAGGGTTCGGAGCATTGAGTCAGGCTCTCTGGTCGAAAGGGTGGGTCCTTCCGAGTTGGGCAGGGCGGCGGCTGCCGCCCTGCCCAACCTGCGGAAGGCTCGGACTACAGGCCGGTCAGCGTCAGGGTGAGAGTCCCCGAGTAGAGACCAGCAGCCTTGGTGGCCGGCACCGGGACGGAGATGCCAGCGTCAGCGGTGAAGACACCGCCGCCGCCGCCAGCCGCGGCCTGGCACAGGGTTGCGCTGGCGATGCCGCCCGCTGCACCTGGCGCCACCTCGGCGGAGGTGCCGGTGGTGGCAGCACATGCCGGGGTCCACGTGATCGACGCAGCCGGGAGGGTGTGGTTGGCGTCGGCGCCAACACCCGTCGTCAGGTCGGTCACGTTACCGGTGAGGGTCCAACCACCGAGGGTGCCTCGGGAGTCGGTGACGGTCACCTGGTTGAGGCTGCCCGTCGCCGTCTGGTTGGTGCCGTTGAGGGTGGTGCCCGAGAGGGCGACCAGACCAGCGGACTGGCTCATCTTGAGCTCACCACCGGTGATGGTCTCCTGGAGGGTCTGGCTGATCGAGCACGAGCCGGTCGTGCCCCCCGCCGCCACCGCGACGCAGGAGTTCGCCGACACGGTGAACGGCTGCGAAGCCAGGTTGATCCCGTCAGGCGGGTTCACCGTCGCGGTGATCGCCACCGTGCCGGTGTTGGTGGTGACCGAAGCGCCGGAGAACGTACCGGTCGCGCTGGTGACCACGACGGCGACTGAACCGGTGGGACCGGTGCCGTCGGTCGGCGACACGAACAGCGTCCTGCCCGGATCGAAGTTCGACCCGGAGACGACCACCGAGCCACCGGCGGCACCGGAGCTCGCCGAGAGGTTGATGGCGGCTGCGCCCAACACCAGGTAGTCGGTGGAGGCGGTCTGCGTGGTGGTCGAAACGACGAGCTTGCGAGCCCCAGTGGTGGCACCGCTGGGAACCGCACCGGAGCCGGTCAGGGCGCCCGAGCCGTTCGTCGAGATGCTGGTGCCGGTCAGGGCCTGGCACCCGGACGTGCCGTTGCTGTCGCACAGGGCGGCAGTGCCGGTCGAGACGCTGGCGTCATAGTCGACACCGGTGAAG
>DATDIY010000104.1:0-14661 GCA_036520815.1 Acidimicrobiales bacterium | reverse complement strand
GGCGGGTGTCGCGCCGAGCCGTCCGGGACCTGACCGCCGAGCTGGGGCAGGCGATCCAGGCGCTGTTCGACGAGGCCCAGGCCCTCGCTGGCCGCCCCAACCCCCACCCCTGACGACCCCCACTTCCAAAGGTGGCTCACGCCGTTCGGCCGGCTGGATGTGGTGAGCCACCTTTCGGTCTCTGAACCCGAAGGTGGCTCACGTCGTTCGGCCGGCTTGATGTGGTGAGCCACCTTTCGGGGGGGGGCTGCGGGTCAGGTGGCGCCGGAGAGCTGGAGGCCGACGAACACGGCGCCCAGCGCGGCGAGCAGGCCGACAGCACCACCGACGGCCAGCACCACCGTCGAGCGGGCCCCGGCGTGGAAGGCGGCCGCTATGCCGGAGGCCGCCACCAGCACGAGCTTGAGTCCCAACGAGGCGTGCCACGCCGTGGTCTGGTCGCCGACGTCGACCGCCAGCAGGTTCCAGATGCCGGTCACGACCAGCACACCGAAGGCCGACCAGGCGATCACGTTGAACTTCCGGGCGGCCGCCCGCGGCGCGTCAGGGGAGAGGTTCCGGAGGGTCGGCACCAGTCCGAGCAGGGTGATCTGCCCCCCGACCCAGACCGTGGCCGCCAGCACGTGGAGGAACAGTCGGATCGTGGTCCACGAGACGCTCAGCACGCGGAGAACCTAGATCGCCCTGGAGGAGCGGTTCAGGTGAGGGAGGCGAGCACGTCGCTGGCGTGCAGGGCCCGGTCATCGGCGCTGGGCCGCTCGTCGACGGGCCCGCCGAGCAGGAAGGTCGCTGCCGTGTCGATGGCGGTGATGAGGTCGCGCAGGTTCCTCGGTGGTGGGAAGTATTCGTCCTCCGCGGTGACCTCGACCTCCTCGACGCCGTGACGAGGGGCGATGCGGGCGATCACGCTCTCCACCAGCTCCTCGGGCGCCGAGGCTCCGGCGGTGACCCCGACGGTGCCGGTGAGGTCGTCCGGTAGCTCCTCGGCGCCGTTCACCCGGAAGACGCGGGGGCAGCCGGCATGGCGGGCCAGGCTCTCGAGCGCCCTGGTGTTGGAGGAGTTGGCCGAGCCGATCACCACGACGGCGTCGCACCGCGGCGCGATCTCCATCAGGGCCGACTGCCGGTTGGTGGTGGCGAAGCAGAGGTCGGAGCGTCCGGGCACCCACATCTCCGGGAAGCGGGCGCGGGTCGCATCGAGCACATCGGCCCAGTCGCGGTGGCTCAGCGTGGTCTGGGCCAGCAGGGCGACCGGCTCGTCGAACTGGGGGAGGGCGTCGACCTCGGGCACCGACTCGACCCGGTGGATCGCCCCCGGCGCCACCGCCATCGTGCCGACGGCCTCCTCGTGGCCCTCGTGGCCGACGTAGACGATGCGGTAGCCCTTGCCGGCCCGAACCTTCACCTCGTGGTGCACCTTGGTGACGAGCGGGCAGACGGCGTCGACGACGTAGCCGCCGTTGGCCTGGGCCGCCGCGACCACCTCGGGTGCGGAGCCGTGGGCCGACAACATCACCGGACGGCCCGGCGGCACCTCCGTGATCTCGTCGACGAAGATGACGCCGAGATCCTGGAACCGCTGCACGACACGCTGGTTGTGGACGATCTCGTGGTAGCAGTACACGGGCGGCTCGAACGCTCGCACCATCCAGGCCAGCGCCTTGATCGCCATCTCCACACCGGCACAGAAGCCGCGTGGTGCGGCCAGGAGGACCTGGTCGACGGCGCTGGCGGCGGGGGTTGGCTCCACGGGGCCGAGGCTACCGGTGCTCGGCACCGCGCCATTCCCGGCTCGACCCCGCCCACGGCCGCACAGGGGGATGCCGGCGGTAGCCTGACCGGCCATGTCTTCACCCCGCGTCGTCAGCGTCGCGCCCGCGTCGCCGGCCCAGCGGGCAGGCCTCCAACCGGGCGACGAGATCCTCTCCCTCAATGGTGAGGTCCCGCGCGACGTCATCGCCTACCGGTTGCTCACCGACGAGCCCGAGGTGGCGCTCGAGGTTTCGCGCGGTGGCCTGGAGCTTCATCTCGAGGTCGAGAAGCGGGCGGGGGAACCCCTCGGCGCCGAGGTCAGCTCGGCGCTGTTCGACCAGGTCCGCACCTGCGACAACCACTGCGAGTTCTGCTTCATCTACCAACTGCCGCCCGGGCTGCGGAAGAGCCTCTACCTGAAGGACGACGACTACCGCCTGTCGTTCCTCTACGGGAACTTCACCACCCTCACCCGCTTCACCGAGGCCGACCTCGAACGGGTCGTCACCGAACGGATCTCCCCGCTGCACGTCTCCATCCACGCCACCGACCCCGACGTCCGCGCCGAGCTGCTGCGCAACCGCCGGGGAGCCACCAGCCTGCGCTGGTTGCGCGCCCTGCTCGACCACGGCATCGAGGTGCACGGCCAGATCGTGGTGTGCCCCGACCGAAACGACGGCGCCGTGCTCGACGACACCTTCGCCGGCGTGCTCGACAGCTACCCGGAGCTGGCCAGCCTTTGCATCGTGCCGTTGGGGGTCAGCCGGTTCAACACCGAGCCGACGATGCGCCCCCACACGCGCGCCGAGGCTGAAGCCGTCGTCGACGCTGTGCACGACTGGCAGGACGTCTACCTCGCCGTGGTCGGCCGCCGCCTGGTGTTCGCCGCCGACGAGTACTACCTCCTCGCCGGGCGGCCGTTCCCGGCGCCGGAGGCCTATGAGGGCTTTCCGATGCACGAGGACGGCGTGGGCATGGCCCGCACCTTCGAGCTCGAGTTCGCCGGCTCGGTGGCCGAGCCGACCGGCGTCGCCACCGGGTTCTTCGCCTGGGTCGACGGCGCTCCACCCGAGGGCTATCGCGCCCCCCGAACCACCACCGCTCCCGCGGCGGCAGGCGCCGTGGCGTTGCGGGCCCGACGGGGTGCGCCGGTGGGCATCCTCACCGGCACGTACGGCGCCGAGGTGCTGGGCCCGCTCGTGGCCGGGCTCGGCCGCGACGACATCCGGGTCATCCCCGTCGCCAACGAGTTCTTCGGGGGCAACACGGGCGTGGCCGGGCTCCTCAATGGGCCCGATCTCGAGCGGGTGCTGGCCGACGAGCCGTCCGGGCACCGCTACCTGCTGCCCGACGTCTGTCTCTCGCAGGGTCGGTTCCTCGACGGGACCACGCCCGAGCAGCTCCCTCGTCCGGTCGAGGTCGTCCCCACCGACGGCATCGCCCTACGTGCCGCACTGGAGTCCCGATGAGCCCGTCCGCCGGTCCGAGCAGCATCACCGACGAGTCGTCGCTCCCGGTCGTCGCCGTGGTCGGTCGCCCCAACGTCGGCAAGTCCACCCTGTTCAACCGCATCGTGGGGCGACGGGAGGCGATCGTCGAGGAGAAGCCGGGTGTCACCCGCGACCGCAAGGAGGTCGTGGCCGACTGGCGTGGTCGCGAGTTCCGCCTGGTCGACACCGGCGGCTGGATGCCCGGCGGCGATGCTCTCGACGCCAAGGTGTCGGCCCAGAGCGAGAAGGCGATCGCCGAGGCTGACGTCGTGTTGTTCGTCGTCGACGTCACCGTCGGCATCACCGAAGAGGACAGCCGGATCGCTCAGCTGCTGCGCCGCCAGAACGGCTCGGTGCTGATGGTCTCGAACAAGGTCGATGACACCGGTCGCGAGGCTGCCACCTGGGAGTTCGTTCGCCTCGGTCTGGGCGATCCGTTCGCGGTGAGCGCCCTGCACGGCCGGGGCACCGGCGACATGCTCGACCGGGTGGTCGACCTCCTCCCGGCGACCGACGTCGACGACGAGACCGACGACGACCTCCTGCCGGCCGAGGAGGGCGACCGGATCTTCTCGGTGGCCATCGTCGGTCGCCCCAACGTCGGCAAGTCCACGTTGTTCAACCGCTTGATCGGCGACGACCGCTCGGTGGTGCACGACCTGCCCGGCACCACCCGCGACGCCGTCGACACGGTGGTGGAGACGCCCGACGGCCCCGTGCGCTTCGTCGACACCGCCGGCATGCGCCGGCGCGCCAAGATCGATGAGGGCACCGAGTACTACTCGATGGTCCGGGCCCTGCAGGCCATCGACCGCGCCGACGTCGCCCTCCTGGTCATCGACTCCACCGTCGGCATCACCGCCCAGGACCAGCGCCTGGCCGAACGGGTCGACGCCGCCGGGTGCCCGGTGGTGGTCCTGCTCAACAAGTGGGAGGTGCTCGACGCCGAGCAGCACCAGGAGCTCAAGTACCAGCTGAGCCGGATGCTCCACTTCATCGGCGAGTCGCCCGTGCTGCAGATCAGCGCCCTGTCGGGCAAGGGCGTCCACAAGCTGCTGCCGGCGCTGGCCGGCACCATCGACGACTACCACCGGCGGGTCCCCACCCGGAAGGTCAACCAGGTGCTGCGAGCCGCCCAGGCGGCTCAGCCCGCTCCTCACGGTGGCCGGGTGCTCTACGCCACCCAGGGCGCCACCGATCCGCCCACGTTCACCCTGTTCGCCAACAAGGAGCTGCCGCAGTCGTACCTGCGGTACCTCGAGCGCTCGCTGCGCGAGGCGTTCGACATGGGCTCCACCCCGATCAAGCTCCGCGTCCGCAAGCGCGACTGATCGCCAGTTCAGCCTGGCGTCACCCGGAGTGGCTTCTCATGCCCTCCACAGGAGCCACGGCTACAGTCCGCGTGATGGACCAGCCCCTGCTGTTGGTGCTGGCCGTGGCGGCGGTCGCGGCCGCGGCGGTGTGGGCCCGTTCGGCGCGGTATCGCCAGCGTCAGCTCCGCCGGGCGAAGGCAGGCGGTGGCGATCCCGACCTCATCGCCCTGATGCGCTCGGATCTGCGCAAGGACTCCCTGTCGGCGGCCCTGTGGCTCCTCGTGGCAGGCACGTCAGTGGTCATCTCGTTCCGAGCTGACACCAGCGCCACCACCGCGTTGATGGTGCTGATCATCCCCGCAGTGGTCTCGGTGGTGCTCGGCCGCAACTTCGTGGCCGAGGCCCGCGTCGCCCAGGCCCGAGCCGAGCTGGAGCGCCGGGCCCAGGAAGTGCTCGACCAGGAGGAGCTGGCACCGCGACGGTGGGCCGAACGCCTGGCGCCGGAGGATCTCCCCGACGTCACCGGCTACGAGATCGGCCGGGTCTACCAGGCCGGTTCCGGCCTGATGGCGGGCGACTTCTACGACCTGGTGCGTCTCTCGCCCAACCGTTTGGCGGCGGTGATCGGCGACGTGTCCGGTCACGGCATCGAGCCGGCCATCACCGCCTTCCAGGCGAAGTACCTGCTCCGTGTGTTCCTGCGCCAGTACCGCGACCCGGCGCAGGCCCTCGAGGAGCTCAACGCCCAGATGTCGGTGGTCGGTCGCCCCGAGGAGTTCATCAGCCTGTGCGTGGTGGTGTTCGACACCGCCGCGGGCACGCTGCGCCACGCCTCGGCCGGCCATCCCGCGGCATGGCTGTGGCACGGGCGGGAGGTCCGACCATTGCGGGCCACCGGGCCGGTGCTCATGATGGATCCGAAGGCCGAGTACACGAGCCGGGAGCGTTCGCTGGAGTCCGGAGACCTCTGCCTGCTCTACACCGACGGGCTGTCGGAGGTCCGCGACGGCGGGCAGATGTTCGGTGAGGACCGGGTGGCGGCCGCCGTCCGGCGTGATCCCGGGGTGCCGGCGGACGTACTGTGCAAGTCCCTGCTCGAGCAGGCCCGTGACTTCTCGAGCGGCCCTCTCCCCGATGACATCGCCATCCTCGCCATCCGGCGCGACTGACCGCCCACCAGCCGTCACCCGTCCCCACCGTCCCGGAGCACCGCGTGCCCTGGTGTGAGGACTGCGCCAAGTTCTGGAACCCCAACTCGCTGCCGCCGGACGGGACGTGCCCGACCTGTGGGCGCATGATCGGCGATCCGCCCGACACCAGCAAGGTGCCGTGGCACTTCTGGATCCTCGTCGTGGCGGCCGTGCTGTACCTCGGATGGCGGGCCGTGCAGGGTGTCGCTTGGCTGTTCAACCACTGAGTCGACCACCGGGGGAGCGCACCGGGGCGATTCGGAGGGGTCCCCGGCTCGTCGCTATGGTGGACCCTTCACGGGCTGTGGCGCAGCTTGGTTAGCGCGTCGGTCTGGGGGACCGAAGGTCGTGGGTTCGAATCCCGCCAGCCCGACCAACATCCTGGTGGAGGCCCCGCTGCGGCGGGGCCTCGTCGCGTTCGCGGGACCCCTGAGACGAGGTCCCGAAGATGTCCCTCTTCTGCATCAGCACAGACTCGCCGATGCACGCCGTTTGCGCGACCCCAGCTCGGTCTCCGACCGCTGGGACTGCCTGCGCCTGGGTAGGAACGGAGTCCTCGAAGAAGAGTCGGCCGGATCATCCGACCGGTCACTCGGGCCGGCCTTCACAACGGCGTGAGGGGTGGCCAGGGTGAGGAAGGCCATCATGTCGAGTGAACTCCAAGACGGACTGCCGCATGCAGAGAGCACCTCGTCGTCGAGTCCCGGTCAGGGCCCCTTCGTGGTGCGTGAGGTCTCTGACCTGTTCGCCCTCATGGGCGGGCGCTGCACCATCGGCGATGTGCAGGTCCTGTGGCGAATCCTTCGAAGCGAGGGCTGCCTGCGGTTCGAGGTCGATCACGTCGTCATCGATCTACCAACTGAGGAGTCGCTGCAGGCCCGCTGCCTGCGGGCGAGGATCGCCGCTCGCCGGGAGCGTTCAATGCTCGGAAAATACGAACCGGGTCCGGTCAGAGGTGTCCGTCAGACGCGGGGCCGCCGAGATCGTCAGCGGGCGATGTCGAACTTCCAGCGCTGGGGGCTCTCGTCCCCGCCTGACACGACGCTGTAGACCCGGTCCTTCAGGTTCTGGTGCAGCACGGCGAACTCGACGCCGAAGCGCAGGACCTCCGGGTCCTCGGTGTGCTGGCAGTGGCGGACCACCACGCCGGTGTCACGGCCGCGGTAGCGCAGGACCGCCTTGGTGCCGGGCCCCACCGGGAGATCGGCCGGGCCGCGGACGCAGGCTCCCGTGACCGACACGTCGTCGACGATGCCGTGCCACTGGCGAGAACGCTTGACCCGTCCCGCTTCGCCCCATTGCGGCTCGACCCACACGACCTCGAGATCCTCCGAACGCGCTCGGCGTCCGATGCGTCGTTCGAAGGGCGCCGTGCCGGTTTCGTAGTCCACTGATCCCATGGGACCTCCCCTGCTCCGCCGCCTGCCGATGTCTCGAGCCTGCGTCGGCCGCCGCCCGTGGCGACCGCCACCACGGAGAGTAGCCGAACTGGCGGGAGGGGGCACGGCAAGCGCACCTCGGGCGCAGCAGCGGGCCCTAGAGTGACTCGCCGTGCCTGACGCCGGACTCCAGCCCGAACCCGACGACGTGCCCTCGGTCGATCCCGAAGGCTCCGAGGCCACGAGTGAGGAACGCGCCACCATCCGCGCGCAGCGCTTGGCCGGGGTGAACGCCCGTCGTGACGCCGGCGAGGAGCCCTACCCGTACCGGTTCGACACCGATCGCACGATCGGCGAGCTGCGGGCCGCCTTCGACGGGCTGGAGGCCGGGGCGGAGACCGAGACGGCGGTTCGCGTGGCCGGCCGGCTCCTGCTCAAGCGGGACCAAGGACGGCTCACGTTCGGCCAGCTCCGTGACCGGTCGGGAGAGGTGCAGCTGTTCGTGTCGGCGGGGGTGATCGGCAAGGAGCGCCTGGCCGAGTTCAACGAGCTCGACCGGGGCGACTGGGTCGGGGTCGAAGGCACCGTGATGGTCACCAAGAAGGGCGAGCTGTCGGTCAAGGTCGCCGGCTTCGAGCTGCTCTCCAAGGCCCTGCGCCCGCTCCCGGACAAGTGGAAGGGCCTGGCCGACGTCGACGCCCGCTACCGCCAGCGCTACGTCGACCTGGTGGTGAACACCGAGGCGCGGCGGGTGTTCGAGGTGCGCACGGCGGCGCTCACCGCCATCCGGGTCGAGCTGCACCGGCGTGACTTCCTCGAGGTGGAGACCCCCATCCTCAACCTCCGACAAGGAGGCGCCACCGCCCGGCCCTTCGTCACGCACTACAACGCCCTCGACCTCGACACCTATCTGCGCATCGCCCTCGAGCTGCCCCTCAAGCGCCTGCTGGTGGGCGGGCTCGACCGGGTCTACGAGATCGGTCGGGTGTTCCGCAACGAGGGCATCGACACCCGCCACAACCCCGAGTTCACGATGCTCGAGGCCTACCAGGCCTTCGGCGACTACACCGAGATGATCGAGCTCACCGAGGCCCTCGTGGTGGGCGCGGCGGTCGCCGCCAACGGCACCACCACCGTCGACCTGCGGGGCACCACCGTCGAGCTGGCACCTCCGTGGCGGCGCGTCACCATGGTCGAGCTCATCAAGGAGGTCGTCGGCGTCGACATCCACCCGGGCATGGACCTGGCCGACGCCCGCGCTGTGCTCGACGGCCTCGGCCTGGCCTGGCAGGACGGTTGGGGCGCCGGTCGGTGCACCCACGAGGTCTACGACGAGCTGGTGGAGCCGAAGGTCACCGCCCCCACGGTCGTGCTCGACCACCCCCGTGAGACGTCCCCGCTGGCCAAGCCTCACCGGCTCGATCCGAGCCTGGTCGAGCGCTTCGAGGTCATCGTCGACGGCCGCGAGCTGGCCAATGCCTACAGCGAGCTCAACGATCCGGTCGAGCAGCTGGCCCGTTTCCGGGAGGAGGCCGCCCACAAGGCGGCGGGAGACCCCGAGGCCGGCGACGTCGACTACGACTACATCCGGGCGCTCGAGTACGGCATGCCGCCCGCCGGCGGACTCGGGATCGGCATCGATCGGCTGATCATGCTGCTCGCCGGGGTGGAGAGCATCCGGGAGGTCATCCTGTTCCCGACCCTGCGGCCCGAGGCGGGCCTCGGCGACGACGACTTCCCGTTGGCCTGAGCCACCGGAGTCCTCGGAGCGGCGACAGTGTCAGGCCGTCTCGGGGGCCGGCAGGGGTGACGGCACCGGGAGGTCCCCGGTCGCCCCCTCGGCCCGGCCCTGGGCCCGGGCGAGCACCACGACGGCCACGCTGGCCACGACCATCGCCGTCAGCAGGAGGGTGAGCCGGAACGGTCCGTGCGCACGGAACCGCTCGTCGAACAGGGTGAGCCCCAGGATCATGCCGACCACCGGCTCCAGGCCGGTCACCGCGGGGAGCGAGGCCTGCAGCGACCCCGCCTGGTAGGACGCCTGCTGGAGCCAGGTCCCGATCACGAGCACGACCACCAGGGCCCATATCGGCCACGCCGTGAGCACCGCCTCGATGCCGTCGTCGAGGGTCCGGGTGACAGTCGCGATGAGCGCGTCGTTGAAGCCGAACAAGAGCCCGGCGGCGATGCCCAGCGTCAGCGCCCGGATCGACCCGCGGCGGCGACCGGCGACGACCATGGCCACGGTGAAGGGCACCGCGGCGATGGCGGCGGCGAGCAGCCACTCCGAGGTGGGGGCCTCGTCGGTGCCGTCGGTGGCGTCGCCCACCACCACGATGACGGCCAGGGCGACGGTGAGCACGACCGCCCAGACCCAGTCCGAGTGCTGCACCCGGCGGCCCGTGAGCCTGGCGCTGAGGGGCAGGGCGAACAGCAGCACGGTGACGATCAACGGCTGGACCACGACGAGCTGGCCCACGCCCAGCGCCGCCGCCACCGCGATGAATCCGCCCGCGTCGGCGGCGACTCCACCGAGCCAGAGCGGCCGGCGGACCAGGATGAGCAGCATACGGATCGAGCCGGCCTGATCGTCGCGAAGCGTGGACGCCTCCCGCTGCTGCAGGGCGGCGGCGAGCGCGAACAGGAACGACGACAGCAGGGCGAGACCGACGGCGAGCACGGTGGACGCAGCGTAGGTGCGACGGTCCCCCTCCACGGGACACGTCGGAGGCCCTCAAGCGGGGGAGGGCCGGGGGATGGACGGCCTCGTTCGGTGGTCAGCCCACGCGGGCGAGGACCTGGCTCACGGTCACCATCCACGCCACCGCGAGCACGGTGATCACCCCTGCGTACTCGACCGGCAGGTTCCGATCGGCGACGAGTCGGTGGTAGCGGTGGGTGAAGAGGTACTTCCACTTGATCAGGAACCAGTGGAAGTGGGCCCGGAAGCGGGCGACCAGCTTGAACAGGTTGTAGAGCGGAGCCAGGAGGACGACCCGGAACGGGTCTCGGCGGCCGAGCCGGAGCCAGGCGGCCAACTCGAGCGGCAGGTACAGGAGGTAGACGAACACGAAGTAGGCCGGAGAGAGCAGCAGGGTGACGAAGAACAGCATCCGCACGGGATCGGTGAGGAGCACGAAGATCGAATAGCCCCGCTCGTAGCGCAACGCGTAGTGGGTGCGTGGATCGAGCAGGAGCCGCAGGTTGAGGAAGAGCAGCTCGTGCTCGGCCGGTCCCCACTTGATCGATCGCTGAGCGAAGAGCTCGGACCACGACCCGGGGACCATGGTCACGACCCGGTTGGAGCTGAAGGCGACGCCGCGGCCCTCGCTCTCCAGGTGGGCGAGCAGCGTGCGCTGGAGGTCCTCGCCGGGGAAGTGGCCGGAGTGGCGGCTGGCCTGGCGGCGGAGGTCGGCGGTGCGGAACAGGCCGACGGCGCCGGAGATGTTGGCCACCGCCCCCACGTCGGACAGGAGCGCCTTCCCGAGCGTCATCGACTTCCGGTACTCGTAGGTCTGCATCCGGTTGATGATCGTGCCCGTCTGGATCGGCATGACGTCGAACGCCACCCCCGCGGCGCCGTCGTCGAGGAGCTCGACGGGGAGGGCCTCGGTGCCGACCAGGGTGTCGTCGTCGAGGATCAGCGTGTAGGGCGTGGTGAGCATCGGGGCCACGCGGCTGACGCTCAGGGCCTTGTTCCGGTTGAACCGGTTCTCCACGACCCGGACCCCGAACGAGCGGGCGACGCTGGCGGTGTCGTCCGTCGAGCAGTCCGACACCACGATGACGTTCTCGGGTGCGACGTGGACGAGCAGGTGCTCGAGCGTCTCGCCGATCACCTCGGTCCCGTTGTAGCAGGCGATGATGACCGAGACGTCGGGCTGCAGGACCGCTGGCTTCTGGGTCACGGACGGTGGACGACGCCCAGCGGTGAAGACGAGGAGCAGGCCGTCCGTGCCGAGGAGGAAGGCGACGCCGACCGTCACGAACGAGAGGTTCCTGAACCCCTCGAGGACCGCGACGTAGTAGGTGACGATCAGCACCGACATCACCACGAGCACCGAGCCGACGCTCAGGATCGCCCGCAGCCGACCCAGCGCGAGCCGAGGGAACGAGAGAGGGTTCGCTCGGGCGGTGGACGCCGTCACGTGGCGTCGATCGGATCGTCGCGGAGGTCGACGATCCCGAGGTCGTGCAGATCCAGGCGCTCGAGGCGAGCGGTGGCTTCGAGGTGGAGCTGGTCCGCCGTCTCGATCAGTCGGGCGCCCTCGCTGCGCAGGCCCCCGACCGACTCGATCACCCGGCGGTTCAGGTCCTCGACGAGGCCCTCGAGCTCTTTGGTGCGGGCCGCAGCGGCGGCTTCCAGGTCTCTCACCTGGGCCCGGCTCAGGTCGACCAGGGCCTCGGCCCGGCCCTGGGCGGACGCCATGATCCGGTCCGCCTCGGCCCGAGCGTCGTCGAGCATGTGACGAGCTGCGGCGCGCGCTCCCTCGAGTCCCGCCTTGGCCCTGCGCCGGACTTCTTCGGCGTCGCGCGTGGCCGCTGCCACCGTGTCGTCGGCGACCCGTTGTGCGTGGTGGAGCACGTCGAGTGCGGCCCGTTCCGTCGCCTGGTACTCCGCCAGCTCACCTCGCAAGCGGCCGATGTACTCGGCGACGTGCTCGAGGTACTCATCGACCTCGAGGGTGTCGTATCCGCGTCGGCGACCGGTTCCGAACCGGTGGGCGACGACCTCATCTCTGGTGAACTCGTGCATCTGTCGTGCTCTTCCTTCGTCGAGATTCATGCTGGTGCGGCGATCCGCAGCAGGTTGGGGAGGTCGTTGATCACGATCTCCGTGGTGCCGGTCTGGCGCGCAACCACCGCGAGCTGCTCGTGCAGCTCTTCGAGGCTCGCCCCGGCGAATGTGGCTGTTGGCGGGTCGATCGGCGCGGTCTCGACGCCGACGATGACGGGCACCTTCTCCTGTGCGAGCTCCTGTCGCACCAGGTCGACGATGCCGCCCTCGCCGAGCGCCCGGTTGCGGTAGGCCATCACCGCCACCGCGGCCCCGGGACGCAGCCCATCGGTCATGTGCTGGAACGGGTGGGCCGACCGCCCGCCGACGCTGATCAGGGGCGCCTCGCCGTTGGAACCGTCGAACCAGTAGGGGATCAGGTAGACGAGCGGGGTTTCGAGCTCTCGCCGGCCGCGCTCCGCCTCGAGGTGCTCGACGAACTCCAGGTAGGCCGTCGTGAGCTCTGACTTCATGGTCGGCCATTCCTCGAGCCCCCAGGGCTCGGCATCCACGTGGAGGCTCGCCAGGGCGGCGCCCCGGTCGTGGAGCTCGTCGACGAACGCCACCACGCTGGACGCGTCTACGTGTCCTTGCGGCGACGGCCACCAGGGGTCGCCGGCGACGGCGCCGACCTCGACGCTCGCCTCTCTTGCCGTCTCGACCAGCGCCGCCACGTCCGAGCGGAGCAGCTCACGGGCCGCTCCCGTGGCCGTGGCGGCGGCGGTGATGTCGACGTAGAGGCGATCGAGGCAGAGCTGCTGTGCGGTGCGGACGAGCTCCTGTCGAGCCCCCGCGCTGCGCCAGGCGGACTCGCGCCACTCGTAGGTAGCGATCCGAGCCGGCGCGGTGTGATCGGTCGGGCAGCCCGAGGATCCGGAACCGCCTGAGACCAGTGCGCCGACTGACGCCACTGTGACCACCGAAACCACCACCACTCCCGCCATCACCAACCAGACCCGGCCATGACCGGGTCTCGCTCGTCCCGTCATCGATGGGCACCTCCCCGGTCGAGCATCTTCGGGGCACCCGCGCCCTGAGAGTGTAGCGCTCCGCGGTGAATTTGGTGACCCTGAGTGGGCGACCTCAGGTCGGAGGAGACCCGGGACGATCGGAACCGGAGGCGCAGAGGCACAGGGATAGCGTCGGGCCCATGTGTGGACGCTTCGTCAGCGCTTCCCCGCCCGACGAGATCGCCCGGTACTTCGACGCCGAGGCCCCCGAGGCGGCGCTCGAACCGAGCTACAACGTCGCCCCGACCAACGACGTCTACGTCGTGCACGTCGACGGCTCCACTCGACGGGTCGAGCCCATGCACTGGGGGCTGGTGCCGCACTGGGCCAAGGACCCGTCGGTCGGCAACAAGATGATCAACGCCCGGGCCGAGACCCTCGCCACCAAGAACGCCTTCAAGTCGCCGCTCGCCAAGCGGCGCTGCATCATCCCCGCCGACGGCTTCTACGAGTGGATGAAGGTGCCGGGAAAGAAGCAGAAACAGCCGATGTTCATCCACCGCAGCGACGGCGAGCAGTTCGCCTTCGCCGGGCTGTGGTCGGTCTGGCGGGACGCGAACGCCTCCAACGAGGAGCGCGACGCCGGCGGAGGCACCCTCCTGTCCTGCACGATCATCACCGGGGAGCCCAACGACAAGGTCCGCCCGGTGCACGACCGGATGCCGGTCATGCTCCCGAGCGACGCCTGGGAGACGTGGCTCGATCCCGCCATCCAGGACATCGCGGTGGCCACCAAGCTCCTGGTGCCGGCACCGTCGTCGTTCGTCGACCTCCACCCTGTGAGCACGGAGGTCAACAACGTCCGCAACAAGGGCGCCCACCTCCTGGACCGCGTCGACCCGGAGGACGCCGGGGGCGCGACCGCCCAGGCAACCCTGCTGTAGCCCTGGCTCTTCTCCCGCTTCTGGTGGAGATCCGCGCCACTCTGGCAGGAGTAGACCTCCACCAGAACGGGTCTTGGGGCTACTCCGAGGCGTCGGGTCCGAGGGCGGCGCGCAGCTTCGTGGCCACCGCCGCGAGCTCGTCGGGGGAGGCCTCCGTGGCGTTGCGGAAGTCGAGATCGGCCATCGAGTGCATCGGCAGGACGTGCAGGTGCGTGTGGGGGACCTCGAGCCCGGCGATCACCAGACCCACCCTCGCCGCGCCGAGGGCGGCCATCTGGGCCCGCCCGATCCTCTTGGCCACCACGTTGAGGTGGGCGACGGTCTCGTCGTCGAGGTCGAGCCAGTGATCGACCTCGGCCACGGGAACCACGAGGGCGTGGCCGGGGGTGATGGGGTTGATCGTGAGGAAGCAGACGGCGATCTCGTCGCGGTACACGAAGGTGCCGGGGAGCTCGCCCGAGATGATGCGACTGAAGATCGTGGTCATGGTCAGAGGATCGTAGAGTCCTGCCCATGTCCGCGTCCCCGGCCGCCGAGGGTCCCGAGGATCGGGCCACCGCTGGGCGCCGGCAGGGCGAGGACCGGATCCTGACGGTCCCGAACCTGATCACCCTGGTCCGGCTGTGCTGCCTGCCGATCTTCGTGTGGCTGCTCCTCGGTGAGGGCGACCGGGCCGCGGCCGGATGGTTGCTCGCCGCCCTGGGGGCCACCGACTGGGTCGACGGCTACGTCGCCCGCCGGTTCAACCAGGTCTCGACCGTCGGCAAGGTGCTCGATCCGGTCGCCGACCGGCTCCTCTTCTTCACCGCCATCGTCGCAATCATCATCGACGGCGCCGCGCCGCTGTGGTTCTGCATCGCGGTGCT
>DATDIY010000103.1:0-3989 GCA_036520815.1 Acidimicrobiales bacterium | reverse complement strand
CGACCTGGGGGTGGCCCGGCCCTCGACCCCTCCCGCCACCGCGTATCTCCTGCGTAGACCAGGTGTGACGGTGATCTGAAGGCGCCCTGGCCCGAGCTTTGCGCGGGGCGGCCCGGGTCCTAGGATCACCGCCCGTGCCCGCTCGGGCCCTGGGAGGTGTTCGTCAGTGCACGTCGTCGTCGTCGGGTGCGGCCGGGTCGGTTCCGGTCTCGCTGTCACCCTCGTGGGCCAGGGCCACACGGTCTCGGTGATCGATCGCAAGTCCCAGGCGTTCCGCCGGCTCCCCGAGAACTTCGGGGGGGAGACCTTCGTCGGTGTCGGGTTCGACCGTGACCAGCTCGTCGCCGCCGGCATCGAGCGGGCCGGCGCCCTCGCCGCCGTCACCAACGGCGACAACTCCAACATCCTCATCGCCCGCACCGCCAAGGAGTTCTTCGGGGTCGAGCGGGTCGTCGCTCGCATCTACGACCAGCGCCGCGCCGCGATCTACGAGCGACTCGGGATCTCGACCGTCGCCACGGTGGGCTGGGCCATCGAGCGTGTCCTGCGCCGGATCGACCCGGCCGTGGAGAGCGTCGAGTGGATCGACCCGAGCGCCAAGGTCTGTCTGGTCGAGCGGATGGTTCCGCCGTCGTGGGCCGGTCATCCGCTCGTCGGCCTCGAGGGCGACGGGGTGACCCGGGTGGTGGCTCTCACCCGGCTCGGCGTCGCTCAGATCGTCTCGCCGGCCCTGCTCGCCCAGGAGGGCGACGTGGTGTGGGTCGCCGTCGCCGGCGACCGTATCGAGGAGCTCGATCTGCGACTGGCGGCCCAACCGGCCGCCCAGGGAGGTCATCACTGATGCGGGTCGTGATCGCCGGCGGCGGCAACGTCGGCACCTACATCGCCAAGGAGCTCCAGCAGGCCGGCCACGAGGTCCTGATCGTCGAGGTCGACCCCGACCGGGTCGCCCGCCAGACGAAGATCAACGAGCCGCCCGGGGTCACGTGGTTGAACGTCGACGGCTGCGAGGTGTCCGAGCTGGCCAAGGCCGATCCGGGGAAGGCCGACGTCATGGTCGCCGTCACCGGTGACGACGAGGACAACCTGGTGATCTCGCTGCTGTCCAAGCAGGAGTTCGGTGTGCCCCGGGTCGTGGCCCGGGTCAACAACCCGTCCAACGAGTGGATGTTCAACGCCAGCTGGGGCGTCGACGTGTCGGTGTCGACCCCACACCTGCTCACCGCCCTCGTCGAGGAGGCGGTCTCGGTGGGCTCGCTGGTGCGGCTCCTGTCCTTCGAGAACGACCGGGCCCGACTCTCGGAGGTCACCCTGGCCCCGAACTCCCCGGCCGAAGGCGTCGAGATCCGCAACCTGGGTCTGCCCCGTGACTCGACGGTCGTGGCCGTGCTCCGTCAGGACCACCTGGTCGTGCCCCGGGGCGACACCGTCCTGGGTGCCGGGGACGAGGTGCTCGTCCTCGCCACCGTCGACGCCGAGGACGAGGTGCGCCGGCTCCTGGTCGGCTGACGCATCGCTCTCGCCTGGCTCGGCGTTGGCGCAGTCGGCCGGGGGCGCCATACTGGGGCCCACGTGAGGGGAGTACCCCGTCACAGCGGCGCCGTCATCACGGCGGTCCGGCCCCCGGGCCGGGCCTCCCGGTTCCGCTGGCTCTGACGAGTGGGGGAGACCTCCGGTCGGATCGACCTGTCCATCGGATAGGTCCTTCCTCGTCGTCCCTGACCTGACCGGAGCGTTCGTGTCCTCTTCCCCAGTTTCCCCCTCTGTCGTCGACGAGGCGCCGCCGGCGACGGCCTGGCACTCGCTCGCGCCGGGGGCGGTCGCCTCCGAGCTCGAGGTCGACGTGGCCGAGGGCCTCACCGGTGCCGAGGTGCGCAGTCGAACCGAGCGGTACGGGCTGAACCGGCTGGCCGAGCCGCCCCAACGGCCCCGGTGGAAGCTGTTCCTCGATCAGTTCCGTAGCGGCATCGTCCTCATCCTGATAGCGGCGGCGATCATCGCCGGGGCGCTGGGCGACCTGAAGGACACCGTCGTCATCGCGGTCGTGCTGCTGATCAACGCGGTGCTCGGCTACGTCCAGGAGGCCAAGGCCTCCAACGCCCTCGCGGCGCTCGAGGAGATGCTCGTGGCCCGCGTCCGGGTGCGGCGAGACGGCCGGATCGAGGAGGTCGCGACCGACGAGGTCGTCCCTGGCGACGTGGTGCTCCTCGAGGCGGGCGATCGGGTTCCGGCCGACGGCCGGTTCGTGCTGACCGCCAACACCTCGGTCGACGAGTCGTCGCTCACCGGTGAGTCGCACCCGGTCGAGAAGGATGCGTCGTCGACGGCTGCGGCCGACGCCGCTCTCGGTGACCGCTTCGGTGCGGGGTTCATGAACACCACGCTGGTGCGGGGTCGGGCCGAGCTGGTGGTGACCAGCACCGGCATGGGCACCGAGATGGGCAAGGTCGCCGAGCTGCTCGGCAGCGCGGAGACCGAGGACACCCCGCTGCAGCGCCAGCTCGACCGGCTCTCCAAGCGCCTGGCCATGATCGCCGGCGTCGCCGTGGCCCTGGTGTTGGCTCTTCAGCTGATCCAGGGTGAGGACCTCGGCGACGCCATCATCGGAGCCGTCGCTCTTGCCGTGGCGGCTATCCCCGAGGGCCTGCCAGCGGTGGTCACCGTCACCCTCGCCATCGGCATCTCGCGGATGGCCAAGCAGCACGCCATCGTCAAGCGCCTCCACTCGGTGGAGACGCTCGGCTCCACCTCGGTGATCTGCTCGGACAAGACGGGCACGCTGACGCTGAACCAGATGACCGCCCGCCGCTTCGCTCGCGGCAGCGCGGTCTACAAGGTGACGGGTGAGGGCTACTCGACCGTCGGCGAGATCCTCGACGAGCACGGTCGCGTGGCCGAGCCCGAGCAGTTCGAGCGGGCAATGCTCGTCGCCGCGCTGTGCGACGACGCCGTCGCCCGTGACGACGGCGACGGCCCCGGCATCGTGGGCGATCCGACCGAGGCCGCGCTCGTGGTGTTGGCAGCCAAGACAGGGATCGACGCCGAGCTCACCCGACGGGAACGTCCTCGCTTGGGCGAGGTGCCGTTCGACTCGGCCCACAAGTTCATGGCGACGTTCCACCGGGTCGATCCCGCCGATCCTTCGAGCGACGTGTTGGTGTGCGTGAAGGGCGCCCCCGACGTCCTGACGGCGCGGGCCGCGACGTTCGTGGACCATGACGGGGTGGTCCGGGAGCTCGACGCTGACGCGGCCGCCCAGCTCGACGAGTCGAACACCACGATCGCCTCGGAGGGCATGCGGGTCATGGCGGTGGCGACCCGCCAGGTCCCCGCCGCCCACGTCCTCGGCGCCGACGGCGCGGTCACCGACCCCGACCGGTGGATCGAGGACCTCACCTTCGAAGCTCTGGTGGGCATCGTCGACCCGCCCCGAACCGAGGCCCGCGACGCCATCGCCCTCTGCCACTCGGCCGGGATCCAGGTGAAGATGATCACCGGCGACCACGCCGTCACCGCGGGCGCCATCGCCCGCGAGCTCGGAATCGAAGGCCGCGTCGTCACCGGCGACGAGCTCACGGCCATGTCCGACGAGGAGCTGGCCGAGCAGATCAACGGCATCGGCGTGTGCGCCCGAGTCTCCCCGGAGCACAAGGTGCGGGTCGTCGAGGCGCTGCGCAGCCGGGGCCACATCGTGGCGATGACCGGTGACGGCGTGAACGATGCCGCCGCCCTGCGCCGGGCCGACATCGGTGTCGCCATGGGCATCACCGGCACCGAGGTCACCAAGGAAGCCGGCGACATAGTGCTGACCGACGACAACTTCGCCACCATCGTGGGAGCGGTCGAGCGGGGCCGCACCATCTACGACAACATCGTCAAGTTCGAGCGGTTCCAGCTGGCCACGAACATGGGGGCCATCAGCACGATCCTCGGTGCCTCGCTGTTCGGTCTGCCCGTGCCGTTCAGCCCGATCCAGGTGCTGTGGGTGA
>DATDIY010000102.1:0-2708 GCA_036520815.1 Acidimicrobiales bacterium | reverse complement strand
GGCGTGTCCTGCTGGAGCATCCGCCACATCGCGTCGACGTAGTCGCCGGCGAAGCCCCAGTCGCGCTGGGCGTCGAGGTTGCCGAGGTGCAGCTCACGGTCGAGGCCGAGCTTGATGCGGGCGACGCTGTGGGCGATCTTGCGGGTGACGAACTCGAGGCCTCGGCGGGGACTCTCGTGGTTGAACAGGATCCCCGAGGTGGCGTGCATGCCGTAGCTCTCGCGGTAGTTCACGGTGATCCAGTGGCCGTAGACCTTGGCCACGCCGTAGGGGCTCCGCGGGTAGAGGGGGGTCGACTCCCGCTGGGGCACCTCGACGACCTTGCCGAACATCTCGCTGGAGCTGGCCTGGTAGAAGCGGACCTCGTGGTCGGACAGGCGGATGGCGTCGAGCAGGCGCGTCACCCCGAGCGCCGTGGTCTCACCGGTGAGCACAGGCTGGCCGAACGAGGTCTGCACGAAGGACTGAGCCGCCAGGTTGTAGACCTCGTCGGGGCGGTGCATCCGCAGGATCCGGATCATCGATACCTCGTCGAGGAGGTCGCCGGGAACGAGCTCGATGTCGTCCTGGAGGTGGCCGATGCGCTCGAAGTTCACCGTCGAGCTGCGCCGGACCATGCCGATGACGTGGTAGCCCTTCGCCAGGAGGAGCTCGGCGAGATAGGAGCCGTCCTGGCCGGTGATGCCGGTGATGAGTGCACGCTTGGTCATGGCCTGGTTCCGGTTCGGGTCCGGCGGGCTGCCGGCCTGGGGCGCTCACGATCCTAGGGCCCGGGAGTCGAAGCGCAGCGGAGCCCGCCCGCTGTGGCACGCTCGCCTGAGCCCCCGGTGTGACCGGTCGGGAGCGCTCAGGCGGGGGTGGCGACGGCGGCGCGTTGCTCGGCGAGCACGTCGGCCAGGGTGATCGCCAGGTCGATCTCCGGTTCCCAGCCGGTGACGGCGTGCAGCCGGGAGGGGTCGCCGCGCAGCACCGGTGTCTCGACCGGTCGCTGCAGGGCGGGATCGGCAACGAGGTGCATCGGACGCACCGCCAGCTCGACCAGCCGCTCGGCGAGCTCACCGATGGAGAGGTCCCGGCCGGTGCACACGTTGTACGCCTCGCCCGGCTCGCCGTGGAGCATCAAGAGGCGGTAGGCCCGCACGACGTCGCGCACGTCGGTGATGTCGCGTCGGGGGGTGAGGTTCCCCACCGGGACGTCGTCGGTGCCGTCGACCTCGTTGCGGGCGATGCGCTCGGCCAGCGCCGGGGCCACGAACCGGGTGGTCTGCCCCGGTCCGAGGTGGTTGAAGGCGCGGATCCTCAGCACCTCGAGCCCGTAGCCCAGCCAGGCCTGCAGGGCGAGCTGGTCGGCGGCGATCTTGCTGGCGGCATAGGGGGTCACGGGACGGAACGGGGCGCCCTCGGTGATGGGGAGCTCCTCCGGGTGGACCCGTCCGTAGACATCGGCGCTGCTCACCGCCAGCACCCGGGGAGATCCGTGGGCCGAGCACGCCTGCAGCAGGTTGAGGGTGCCGACGGCGTTGGCCTCGAAGGCGTCGATCGGGTGGTCCCACGAGGCGCCCACGTCGCTCCAGCCACCGAGGTGGTAGACGACCTCGGGTGCGACCTCGGCCAGGGTGCGCGCCAAGGCGTCGGCGTCGAGCAGGTCGGGACCATCGGAGCGGTCGATGCCGATCACGGTGTCGCCCGCGGCGGCGAGATGGGCGCACAGGTGCCGTCCGACGAACCCGGCGGCTCCGGTCACCAGCGCCTTCATCCGCCCACTGCCTTCATTCGCCCAGTGCCTTCATTTGCGCGTGTCGGTCCCCTGGGTGGGTCCCCGGCCGAGCCCGGGGAGCGGGCGACCTCAGCATAGGGGCGAGCGGGGAAGCGGGTCGTCGGCGACCGGTCGCTCAGCGGGCGGCGGCGCTGCGCCGGTAGAGCGCGACGAGCTCGTCGGCAGTGCGGTCCCACGAGAAGGCGTCGAGCCGGCGCTCCCCGGCGCTCACGATCGCCTGGGCCCGTGCTGGATCACCGAGCACGGAGCGGAGCGCGGCGGCCAGGGCGTCGGCGTCGCCCGGAGGGGCCCATTGGGCGGCGTCGTCGAGCACCTCGGGCAGGGCGCCGACGGTGGTCGCCACGACGGGGGTGCCGGCGGCGAGCGCCTCGAGCGGCGGCAGGCCGAACCCCTCGTAGCGCGAGGGGTAGGCGAAGACGGCCGCTCCGGCGAGAAGGGCCGACCGATCGGGATCGTCGACCCATCCGAGCCGGCGGATCCGGCGCCTCGCTCCGGCGGCGGTGGCGGCGATCGCCTCGACGACGGCTTCCGCGCCCCACCCGTCGGCACCGGCCAGGACGAGGTGGAGGTCGGGGTCGTCGACGGCGAGCTCGTCGAAGGCGCGGACGAGGGAGGGGATGTCCTTGCGGGGCTCCAGGGTGCCGAGGGCGAGCACGAAGCGTTCGGCGCCGGCGCGACGACGCCCTTGCGCGGCGAGCTCGGCGCGCAGCTCCACCGCCAGGGGAGCGGGGGCGCCGTTCGGGATCGCCGCCACGCGGGCGGGATCGACGTCGAAGGCGTCGACGACCTCGCCGGCGACGTGGGCCGAGACGGTGTGCACCCACGCTCCCCGCCGCAGGGCCCGGCGCAGGAGATCGGGGACCTGGAGCGTGTCGGCGGTGCACATCTCGGGGAATCGGATGCAGGTGAGGTCGTGGACGGTGACGACCTC
>DATDIY010000101.1:0-4405 GCA_036520815.1 Acidimicrobiales bacterium | reverse complement strand
AGGGGATCGGGGCGGGCGCTGCGGCGGTGTCGGTGTCGGCGTCGGTGTCGGCGGTCATCGGAGCGGGTGCGGGCAGGAGCCGCAGCAGGAGCGCCAACGTCCCCGACCCGGCGACGACGGCGAGCACGGTCGCCACGACGGTGACCGTGTCGTCGGCCAGGGGGTCGTTGAATCCGGCGAGCATGCCGAGGAGGCCGGCGGCGCTGAACGCGACCGGGCCGACCCACGGGCGACGCCGGGCGGCGGTGCCGACCACCGCCCCGAGTCCGAGGCACACGAGCACGACGAGCGTGAGCAGCACCGGCTTGTCGGACGTGCCGAGGGCGTCAATGGCGCCTCGCACGACCACTGCGGGCGCATTGTCGATGATCTCGCCGCCGACCGAGCCCACCAGGGACTGCGCCGGCGTGGCGGTGCCGCCGACGAGCTCGGTCACACCGAGGGCCACCCCCGCCGACACCACTCCGGCCAACCGCGCCAGCCACCGGTCCCCCGGGGCCGTCGAGGCGACGTCGGCGCGATGTGTCACCGTGCCACACTGCCGCAGGAAGAGGCCCCTGGCAGGGTCGGTCACGCAATCGTCATCGTTGGAGCAGGCACCCCTACCGACTGGTCGGTAGGCTGGGGTGTCGGCAGTCGCAGGCGGGCGGGCCGGCGCCCCACACAACTCCCCCCCCCACAGGAAGGCCCCTCGTGGACCAGACCTCGTTGTCGACCGCTCCTCCCGAACCGAGGCGGGTGTCGTCACGTGGTCGGCGGGCCCCCTACGAGCGAGCGGCGGACGAGCGGATCAACTGGAAGGCGTCGATCCCGTTCTTCCTCGTCCACGTCCTCGCCTTCACCATGCCGTTCGTGGTGGGGGTCACCTGGAAGGCGTTCTTCCTGTTCGTGGTGATGGTGTGGGGCCGGGTGTGGTTCATCACCGCCGGGTACCACCGCTACTTCGCCCACCGCGCCTACAAGACGAGCCGGCCGTTCCAGCTGTTCCTGGCCGTCGGCGGCGCGACCTGTGCCCAGAAGGGCCCGCTCTGGTGGGCGGGACACCATCGCGAGCACCACCGCAACAGCGACACCGAGGCCGACATCCATTCGCCCCTGCGCGGGTTCTGGTGGAGCCACATGGGCTGGATCCTCTGCGACAAGTACGACGAGATCCCCCACGAGCGCATCAAGGACTTCTCCAAGTACCCCGAGCTGCGCTTCGTCGACAAGTGGAACGGCTTGTTCCCGTGGGCGGCGGCCATCGCCTGCACGATCATCGCCGGCTGGTCGGGCCTGTTCGTCGGGTTCTTCCTCGGCACGGTCGTGCTGTGGCACAACACGTTCCTCGTGAACTCGCTCGCCCACGTCATGGGCCGGCGTCGCTTCGTCACCGAGGACACCAGCCGGAACTCCGCCCTCATCGCCATCACGACCCTCGGTGAGGGCTGGCACAACAACCACCACTACTACCAGGCGTCGGCTCGCAACGGCTTCATGTGGTGGGAGATCGACGTCACCTACTACGGGCTCAAGGCGCTCAGCTGGTTCGGCCTCGTGCGGGACCTCAAGGTGCCCACCGCCGAGATGCTCGCCGCCAACCGGGTGGCGGACGGGAACTTCGACATCGGCACGTTCAAGGCGCACTGGACGCGTGCCCAGGCCGCTGTCTCCCTCACGCACGCCCAGCTCGGTGCCCGGGTCGCGGACTCCCGTGCCCACGCCGCCGAGGCCCTGGCCGAACGCCGTGAGTCCCTCCACGAACGACGCGAGGCGCTCGACCACGCCATCGAAGCCAGGAAGCAGGCGCTCGACGAGTTCGTGCACGGCTCGATGGCGTCCGCCGAGGAGCTGGCACGCGTCACCCGTCGCGGCAACCGGGAGCTCGGTCTGCTCGACAGCTGACGCGGCGAGGTCTCCTCGCCCACCGAGACGGGTACGGTCGACTTCCATGGCCCTTTCGATTCGCTCCGGTGACGCCGCCCGGCGCCGTCTCGACCAGGGCATCGACGTGCTGGGCCGCCTCGTCCCGCTGGCACGGCGCATCTCCCGACTGGTCGGCGGCTACGTCATCGCCGTGGGAGTCGCTTCCGTCGTCATCGTGGTCACCCTCGTCGTGCGGTTCTGGCCCGGATCGCTGCTCGAGGTGTTCGCCCACCTGGTGCTGGCGGCCATGCTGCTCGCCCCAGTGGCGATGCTCTGGTTGTTCCACCGGGCCCTGTCCGAGGCCGTGCGCATCCCGGCGCGCCTCGTCGCCATGCCCGATGTCGCCAAGGAGCACGGCGGAGAGCTGGCCGGGCTGGTGCGCGACGCCCAGGTGCGACGGGGCCGGCTCCGTCTGATGACCGTGCCGGCCGACCTCTGGCGGGCCGGTCGACTGCTCCTCGCCGCCCATGACGACCTGCCCGGCTACGGCGCCGTGCTCACCCTGGTCAGCGTGCCGTTCCTGCTGGCGTCGCTCGCCGCCGCCTGCGTCGGATTGGGCATGATCGTGCTCGCCCCGGCCGTGGTGACCGGAGCCGTGCTCACGACGGTCTTCTAGCTGCGCGCCGAGCGCGCTCCAGGCCCGCGACCCGCCGAGGGGTCACGGGGCCCGGATCGCACTCAGGCGGTTGCCGCTACTTCATGTACGAGGTGTAGATGTCCGGGATCACCCAGGCGCCACCGTTGTACGTGCCGTTGAGCACGAGGTCGCTCTCGTTGTAGCCGCCGATGATCGACGCGAACAGGATCGGGGCGACGAGCGCCTCGTCGGCGACGATCTGGTCGATCTGCCACCAGATCTGCTGGGCCTCGTCCGACTGGGTGCTGACCTTCGACAGCTCGCTCGCCAGACGCTCGAGCTCGGGGTTCACGTACCCGCAGAGGTTGCCGAGGTTCTGTCCGACCACGGACTGGAGACGGCGTGAGCCCGGGGTGGGGGTCGGAGGGAAGAAGGTCGCTCCCGCCTTCTGGGGCTCGAGGAACTCGACCACGAAGTTGCTGGTGACGATGAGGTTGGCGGTTATGCCGACCTGAGCCAACTGCTCTTTCACCACCGTGCCGACGTCGGGCATGTTGAAGCTGCCCAGGAGGTAGAGGTCGAACGTCGGGTTGGCTATACCCGAGTCGGCCACGGCCTGCTTGGCCCCCTCGAGGTCATAGCCCATGGCGTCGCCGACCTCGGGGTTGTAGAAGCGGTCCCCCTCCGGCCAGAACTGCGTCGCGGGAGATCCCGTGCCGGCGTAGATGGCCTCGTTGAGGGCCTCGCGGTCGATCGCCAGGCTGATCGCCGTGCGCAGGTCGACGTTCGAGAGCGGTTCGTCCCGCTTGCAGAAGGCCATCCGCACCAGGCGGTTCGGGTCGGAGACCACCACCTCCTTGAGGTCACCGGACAGCGTCGACAGCTGCGTGGTGTCGAACGTGACGATGTCGGCCTGGCCCGACTGAAGGGCGGCGGTGGCCACCTGGGGCTGGCTCTGGTTGGTGCTGACCGTCCCGATCTTGGCGAAGTTGACCTCCTCCGCGTTCCAGAAGCCGTCGTAGCGCTCCAGCGTGAGCAGCGTTTCCGGCGAGTACTCGCTCACCTTGAAGGGCCCGGCGCCGACCGGCGCCGCGCTCTTCGGTTCGGTGCCCGGGCGGACGATCGTGCCGCCGACATCGGCGAGGTACTCGAGCCACTGGGGCGCAGCGCCGTTCGGGACGTTGATCTTCACCGTCAGCGTGTCGACGACGTCGACCGTCACGGTGGCTCCGCCGGTGCCGGAGTAGTCGGCGCCGAGGTTGCCCTGGTTCTTCGAGGCGATGTTGCTGTCGAGGCCGGCCTTCACCGAGTCGGCGTCGAACGGGGCGCCGTCCTGCCAGGTCTGGTCGGGACGGATCTTCACCTCGATCGTGTTGGCGTCGACGATCTCCGCGCTCTCGGCCTGGTCGGGCGTCAAGGTGCCATCTGGTGCCTTGCGCATGAGGCGGCCGTAGACCAGGTACCACATGGGATCCATGCTCGTGCCCGACGATCCGACGGCCGGGTTCCAGCTCCACTGGCCGTTCTGGATCAGGTCGTAGCCCATGCTCAGCGTGCCGTCGCGGTTCACCGCTTCGGTCGGTTGTGTCGTCGGCGACGACCCCTCGTCGCCGTCGTCGCTGCTACATGCGGTGGCCAACAACGCGGCCGCAGCCACGAGCGCGACGAACGCTCGAAACGATCTCCGTTGACGGAGCTTCATGACGTGACCCCCCGGTCGCTGTCTGTGCGTGCGGACTAGGTCGCCACGCTGGCTGCGATGGCCAACCCCCTGTGGCACTCGCGTGCCACTACCCCGGAAGCTAGCAGCCGAGGCGGACGCGGGCTCTACAGCGTCAGAACGCGCTGAGCTTCTCGGGCTGGTGTCGGGCGTTCATCAGCCGCACCGTGCCGGACTTCGACCGCATCACCAGCGACTGCGTG
>DATDIY010000100.1:0-6386 GCA_036520815.1 Acidimicrobiales bacterium | reverse complement strand
CGGGGCCGAGCGGAACGCCCCCCCCGCTCGGCCCCCGCTCGCGTCCGGGGCCGGAACGGGCACCGTCGGCGAAAATGATCGAGGGAGACGTCTGCCTGGCGACGGATCCTGGTAGCAAGAAGGGGCTGACGCGGCGGACGGCGGGCGTTCGGCCCGCCTCCCCGTCGGCCTCCGGACCCACCGTGTCGACGACCCTCTCCTCTCCGGCCGCACCGCGGCACCTGGCGCGCCTGCGTCACGCAGCTGGTGCGCCGTGGCGCGCCCTGGCCCAGCTGCCGGCGACGGCGCAGATCGTCACCGCCCTCGTCGTCGCCACTGTCGTCGCCCGCTCCCCGGGGTTGGTGTTCAACGGGATCTTCGACCGTGACGAGGCCTACCTCGCCGTCACCGGCGACGTGGTGCGCGACGGCGGTCGCCTCTACGTCGACGTGATCGACCGCAAGCCGCCCCTTGTGCCGATGGTCTACGCCGCGGTGCGCGACCTGAGCGTCGACATGCGCGCCGCGCGCCTCGCCTGCGCCCTCGCCGTGCTCGCCAACGCCGTGCTGGTCGCCCTTCTCGTGCGCCGCCTCTGCGGGCGCACCTCCGCAGCGGTGGCCGCCGGGGTCCTCGCCGTGCTCGGCACCGCCTGGTTCCTGCCCGCCGACGCCCAGGCCGCCAACTTCGAGCTCTGGGGCCTGGCCCCGGCCACCGGCGCGATCCTCGCCGTGGTGATCGCCCGGACCGCGCCCCGACACGCGTGGCGGTGGTTCGCGCTGGCCGGGGCGCTGGTGGCGGTGGCGGCCTCGGTCAAGCAGCCCTACATCGTCGTCGCCCTCCCCGTCGGGTGGGAGGCCCTGCGAGCGGGGCGCCAGCGGGTGGCCGAGCTGGGGGCCGCCGCGGTCGGCGTCGTCGCCGTGCTCGTCTCGTTCGCCAGCGTCGTCGACCTCCGGGACCTCTGGCGGTGGGTGTGGGCCGACAACGGCGACTACCTCGACGGGGGCATCTCGACCGGGCGGGCCCTCGGCATCGGCCTCGGGCTCACCGTGGTGTTCCTGTGCTTCCATCTCCCGCTGCTCTACGGGTTCTGGGCGGCGGTCACCCGGCGGGTGCGACTCGACGGCACGGTCCTGGTCTGGACCGTGGCGTCGCTCGCCGTCGTCCCCATCGGGCTGCGGTTCTTCGGGCACTACTACCAGCAGCTCGTGCCGCCGCTCGCCGTACTGACCGGCGTCGCCCTCGCCACCGCGCCCCGCTGGGCCTGGCGGATCGTGGGGGCCACCGCCGCCATCACCACCCTCGTGCTCGTCAGCCTGTCGTTCGCCCTACGGCCCGACCTCACCAACTTCACCGCGCTCGGGCGCTACGTGCAGGCGACCACCGATCCCCAGGACCGCATCCTGGTGTGGGGCGCCATCCCCGACGTCTACGTCTCGGCCCAGCGCCTCCCCACCGGCGTGTTCCTCCACCACGGCTACCTCACCGGCAACTGGGCCAGCCGGTCCACGGCGCTGAGCTCCGACGTCGTCACCGGGGCGCCCTACCGCGACCGCTGGAAGCTCTTCCTCGACGCGTTGGCCGAGGATCCGCCCGAGCTGGTCATCGACGGGGCGCGTCAGGGCACTGACTGGGCCGCCTACCCGCCGTCGCGCTACCCGATCGGCGCGGTGCTCGAGCGCTGCTACGACCCGGCGGCCAGGGTCGACGGTCTCCAGGTGTGGCGACGGGACCACCAGGCATGTCCGACCCCGTCACGCTGAGGAACGCCCACAGCACGTCGTGCGCTGACTAAGGTCCTCCGGCTGGCGGACACCTGGTTCGCAGACGGTTCGCCCAAGGAGGCACCGATGGTTCTCGCAGCCGATTGGCAGGTTGGTGAGGTCCTCTGGACCTTCATCTGGTTCACGCTCTTCTTCATCTGGATCTGGCTGGCGATCAGCGTGTTCATCGACATCTTCCGCAGCCACGACATGGGCGGCGTACACAAGGCCCTCTGGATCGTCTTCATCGTCGTGCTGCCCTACCTGGGCGTGCTCGTCTACCTCATCGCCCGGGGCGGCAAGATGCAGGCCCACGCCGTCGAAGCGGCCAAGCAGCAGGATGCGGCGATGCAGGACTACATCCGCCAGGCCGCCGGCACCACGGCCAGCCCGGTCGACGAGCTGCACCGCCTGGCCGACCTCAAGGACCGCGGCGTCATCGACGAGGCCGAGTTCCAGAGTCTGAAGGCCAAGGCGATCGGCGACGCCACCTCCGCCTGATCCGTCATTCCGCACGGACCTGACCGACGGCTCGGGTCGGGAGCGCGACGATCTGCGTCGTGAACCCGCCCGAGCCGTCGTCGCGTCCCGTCCCGAGCCCCGACCCGCGCCCGTGGGCCGAGGCCGGGCGCAGCGCCGAGCTGATCGGCGAACGACTCGGTGACGGCTTCGACATCGCCGTGGTGCTGGGCTCCGGACTCGGCGCGGCGGCGAGCCGGCTGGGGGATGCGGCCCTGTCGATGGCCGACGCCCGTTTCCCGGCCCCGACCGTGCCCGGCCACGCCGGCACCATCCTCGCCGGTCGGATCGGTTCGGCCCGGGTGCTCGTCCTCGCCGGGCGGGTGCACCTCTACGAGGGCCACGACGCCCACGCCGTCGTCCACGGCGTGCGCACCGCCGCCCGCCTGGGCTGTCGCAAGCTGCTGTTGACCAACGCCGCCGGGGGGATCCGACCGGACCTGGCCGTGGGGGACCTCGTCGCCATCAGCGACCACCTGAACCTCACCGGAGCCAACCCGGTGGCCGGGATCCACGACCTGCCCCATGGCCGGTTCGTCGACGCGTCCCAGCTCTACGCCCTCGCTCCCGTCGTCGCCGGAGCAGGCGGTCTGTCGACGGGGGTCTACGCCGCCCTGCGAGGCCCGACCTACGAGACATCGGCGGAGATCCGCATGCTGGCCACGCTCGGCGCCGACCTCGTCGGGATGTCGACCGCCCTCGAGGCGCTCGCCGCCCACGCGCTCGGGCTCGAGGTCGGCGCGCTGAGCCTGGTCACCAACGTCGCCGCCGGGCTCGGCGGCCAGCTCAGCCACGACGAGGTGACCGGGGTGGGTGCCGCTCGGGCCGACGCGGTGATCGACACCATCGCGGCGGTGTGCGCGGCGCTGGCCGACCCCGCGCCGGCCACCGCCGTCGCATCCACCGCCGTCACGTCGGCACCGGCCCCGGCAGCGCGGCCGACGCGTCTCGCCCTCGCCGCTCGGATCGACCACACCCTGCTCGCCCCTGGGGCCACGGAGGCCGAGATCGACGAGCTGTGCGCCGAGGCCTCGGGGTGGGACGTCGCCGCGGTGTGCGTGTCACCCGCCCGGGTCGCCCTCGTCGCCGAGCGCTCGACGCCGACGGGGTGGAAGCCCTGCACCGTGATCGCCTTCCCGTCCGGTGCCCACACGCCGTCGGCCAAGGAGGCCGAGGCCCACCAGGCCGTCCGGGACGGGGCCCGGGAGCTCGACATGGTCGTGAACCTGGGCGCCGTCGCCGACGGTGCCTGGGAGGTGATCACCGAGGAGATCACGCTGGTGCGCGGGGCGATCGCCGGCGGCACCTTGAAGGTGATCCTCGAGACCGCCGCGCTCGAACCGGGGCAGCTCGAGGCGGTGGCCCGCCTCGCCCTCGACGCCGGTGCCGACTTCCTCAAGACCTCGACCGGGTTCCATCCTGCCGGTGGGGCGTCGGTCGAGGCCGTCGCCGCCCTGGCCGCCGTCGCCCGCGGTCGGGCCCGGGTGAAGGCCTCCGGTGGCATCCGCGACATCGACACGGCTCTGGCCATGCTCGCCGCCGGCGCCGACCGGTTGGGCACCTCGGCGACCGGGGCCATCCTGGACGGGTTGGGCTGACCGGTCCGCGGGGGTGGCCTATCCTCGCCAGCCATGGTGTCGGGCAGCCTCCTCGCAGTGGTGGCGGGCGTCCTGACCGTCGGCGGGATCGCCAAGCTGTCCGGCCCGGAGGCCACCGTGCCGATGCTGCGGGCCCTCGGCCTCCCCGCCCGACCACTGGTCGCCCGGCTCCTCGGCGCCCTCGAGGTGGTCGTCGGTGTCGCCGCTCTCCTGCTCGGCGGACGGATCCTCGCCATCGCCGTGGCCGTGCTCTTCGCCGCCTTCACCGTCGCCGTGCTGCGCCTGCGGGCTGGCGGTGAGACCGTCTCCTGTGGCTGCTTCGGACGGTCCTCGGCACCGCCGACGCTCGTGCACGCGGCCGTCGACGGCGCCGCCGTGGTGATCGCGGTCGCTGCCGCCGTCGCCGATGCCCCCGGCCTGCTCGATCTCCGCTCGGACACCCCGGGCGCCGGTGTTCCCCTGCTCGTGCTCACCGCGCTGGCCGTCTGGCTCACCGTGGCGGTGCTGACCGTGCTGCCCGAGACCCTCGTCGCCGCCCGCCGCGTCCCCGCTGCCGACGCCGCGCGCGCCGCCCGGGCCCTGCGCACCTTCACCGTGGAGTCGCCCGTTTCGTGACCTCCTCAACGCAGATCGTCGACAAGGTCTCCGGGATGCTGGCGTCCCGGTTCAGCCGCCGCGGGTTCTTCGCCCGGTCGGCGGTGGTCGGGTCGGCCATCGCCGCCAACCCGATCACCTACGCGCTGACGCCCAACACTGCCTACGCCGCGGTGTGCAACTGCAGCGGCTCGAACTGCGACTGCGGCTCGACGTGCTGCGACGGCTACACCGAGTTCTGCTGCACCCTGTCGGGCCGCAACCAGTGCCCGCCGGGTTCGCTGCTCGGTGGCTGGTGGAAGGTCGACGGCTCCGGGTTCTGCAATGGGCCCCGCTACTACATGGACTGCAACGCGCCCTGCAACGGGTGCGGGTGCGGCGGCAACGGGATCTGCAGCGGCGGCTGCTCGGGCACCGGCTGCGGCTGTGCCAACGGCGACTGCGGGAACCGCAAGGCCGGCTGCACCAACTTCCGCTATGGCCAGTGCAACCAGCAGATCGCCTGCATCGGGCCGATCATCTGCCGGGTCGTGACCTGCATCGCCCCGTGGGAGATCGACGGCACCTGCACCACCACCGCCCGCTACGACGCCGCCACCGCGTTCCACGATCGGCCCTGCCTGCACTCGGTCGTCGGCGACCTCAACGGCGCCGAGGAGGCCTCCACCGGGGGTCGTCCCGGGATCCGGGTCACCGGCTGGGCGCTCGACTACGACACCAAGGGCCCCATCGACGTGCACGTCTACGTCGACGGCAACTTCGCCGCCACCGCCCGGGCTGACCGCAATCGGCCCGACGTCGCCGCCGCCAACCCGGGCCACGGCCCGAGCCACGGCTTCGACGTCACCGTCCCGGCGTCGACGGGCGCCCACAACGTGTGCGTCTACGGCATCAACAGCGGACCGATCGGCAACGGCAACCCCGCGCTCGGATGCCGTTCCGTGCGGGTCGGTTCGCCGTTCGGCAACCTCGAGGGGTACTCGACCGGACCCGGCAACGTCACCCTCCAGGGCTGGGCCATCGATCCCGACACCACCGCCCCGGTCGACATCCACGTCTACATCGACGGCAGCTTCGCCGGCAGCGGCACCGCCGACCGCAGCCGTCCCGACGTCGGCGACGCCTATCCCGGTTCAGGCGACAACCACGGCTTCCTCGTCACCGTGCCGATCACCGCCGGCTCCCACCAGGTGTGCGCCTACGCCATCAACATCGGGAACGGCTCGACCAACCCGCAGCTCGGCTGCCTCACGGTCGTCGCCGGCAACCCGGTCGGTCACCTCGACCCGGTGGTGGGCACCGCGGGAGGGGTCCTGGCCAGCGGCTGGGCCTTCGATCCCGACGCGCCGACATCGCCCATCCAGGTCCGCATCCAGGTCGACGGCGTCACCGCCGCCACCACGACGGCCAACCAGGATCGCCTCGACGTCGCCCAGGCCCACCCGGTGGCCGGTCCGTCGCACGGCTTCTCGGTCACTGCGCCAGCGAGCCCGGGCATCCACACCGTGCGAGCGGTGGCGCTGAACGTGGGTCCCGGGAGAAACCGGGTCCTGGCCAGCCGGCAGGTGGAGGTCCGGACGGGGTCACCGTTCGGCAACATCGACAAGGTCATGGCCGGTCCCGGCACGATCCGGGTGCTCGGTTGGATCGTCGACCCGGACACCACCGGGACGATCAGCCTGCGCGTTCAGATCGACGGCACGACCGTCACCACCGCCACCACCGACGTCGACCGTCCCGACATCCGCGCCGTCTACCCGGGCTACGGGGCGGTGCACGGCTTCGACGTCACCGTGCCCGCCACCAACGGCCTGCGCACGGTCCGCATCGTGGGGGTGAACGTGGGCGCCGGCGGCAACGTCGTGGTCGGCACCCGGCAGGTGCTCGTCGGCGGGAACCCGTTCGGCAACTTCGAGGCCGCCGTCACCGCCTTCGG
>DATDIY010000099.1:0-4785 GCA_036520815.1 Acidimicrobiales bacterium | reverse complement strand
TGGCGCTCGACGTCCACACCGGCGAGCTGCGGTGGTACCACCAGGTCCACCCCCACGACCTGTTCGACCGCGACCTCGTGCACACGCTGATCGCCCGCACCGCCGACGGGCCCGTCACCGTGGCCACCGGCAAGGGTGCGGTGGCCGTGGGCCTCGATCCCGACACCGGCGAGCTGCGCTGGTCGGCGTCCGTCGGCCATCACGAGAACGACGAGCTCACCGAGCTGAGCGGCCCCACCCTCGTGGCCCCCGGCACCTACGGGGGCGTCATCAGCCCACCGGCCACCGCCGACGGGGTCGTGTACCTGGCGGTGGTCGACGCCCCCGCCACCCTCGAACCCGACCAGACCGCCTACTTCGGCGCCGAGATGGGCCAGAACGACGGGTCGGTCGTGGCGATCGACGCCACCACCGGGGAGATCGCGTGGGAGACGGCTGTGCCCGGCGACCCGCTCGGCGGCGTGTTGGTGGTCAACGATCTCGTGCTCACCGCCACCCTCCAGGGCATGATCGTCGCCCTCGACCGCGCGAGCGGCGAGATCGTCTGGCGACAGCCGGCGCCCGGCGGCATCAACGGCTGGATGACGGCCGCGGGCGACATGCTCTTCGTGCCGGTCGGCCAGGCCGACCCGAGCCAACTGGTGGCGTACCGGCTCCCCTGAGCGCACCCGAGCCCTCGTCGGCGAGCCGCCTTGTCGCTCCCCGGCGCCGTTGGGGCACACTTCTGGGGCGTGGTGGCGCTTCGTCGCCCGTGCCTGAAGCCCGTTTTCGAACCCCTGCCCCGGGACCGCCATGACCCCCCAGCTCGATCGCCGGCCCCTGCTCGATGACGCCTCCGTCCGCGGTGCGGCGTTCTGTCGCGCCCTCTCCGACAAGGTCGACGAGTGGTTGCGCGAGCTGTGGGTGTCGGTCGACGCCTCCAACGAGGGCGTGGCCCTCGTCGCCGTCGGGGGCTACGGCCGCGCCGAGCTCTCCCCGGGCAGCGACATCGACCTGTACCTGCTGCACCGACACGGGGTCGACGTCAGCTCGCTGGCCGAGGCGCTCTGGTACCCCATCTGGGACCAGGGCCTGAAGTTGGGCCACGCCGTCCGCTCCGTCAAGGACACCTTGGCGCTCGCCGCCGACGACCTCGACACCGCCACCGCAGTGCTCTCGACCCGCTTCATCGTCGGCGACGAGAGCCTGTCGGCCGAGCTGGCCGAGAAGGGCCTGGCCCTGTGGCGGAAGCGGTCGAAGCGGTGGCTCGCCTCACTCGACACCGGGGTGAAGGAGCGCCACGCCGCCGCCGGTGAGGTCGCCTTCCTGCTCGAGCCCGATCTCAAGGACGGGCGAGGCGGCCTGCGCGATGCGCACGCCATCGGTTGGGCCGAAGCGGCCGAGGTGCCGCTGCTCCCCGGCGACGACGAGGCCATCGCCGCGGCCTACGAGGTGATCCTTTCGGCTCGGGTCGAACTGCATCGTCGCACCGGCCGGCCGAGCGACAAGCTCTTCCTCGAGGACCAGGACTCCGTCGCCGCCGCTCTCGGGAACGGCGACGCCGACGACTTGATGCGGGCCATATCCACCGCGGCCCGCACCATCGCCTGGGTGAGCGACGACCTGTGGGCCCGCGTCGAGAGCTCGCTCGAGGGACCGTTCCGACGTCGGCTCTGGAAGGACCGTGACGTCGCCACCGGCGTCGTGCTCCGGGAGGGCTCGGTCGCCCTGGCTGCCGGGGCGGACCCGGCCACCGACCCCAACCTGGTGCTGCGGGTGGCGGTCGCCGCCGCCCGCCACGATGCCCGCATCGAGCGCGGCACCCTCGACCGGCTGATCGACGCCGCCCCGATCCCGACCCCGTGGTCGGAGGAGACGCGGCGGCTCTTCGTCGACCTCTGGCTGGCCGGTCGCCCGGCGGTGGCGGTCGTGGAGACGCTCGACCAGAAGGGCCTGTGGGAGCCGATCATCCCCGAGTGGGGCCACATCCGGTGCCTGCCGCAGCGCAACGCCTACCACCGCTTCACCGTCGACCGGCACATCTGCGAGGCGGCCGCCAACGCCGCCGCGCTCGTCGACCGGGTCGACCGGCCCGATCTGCTGGTGGTCGGCACCCTCCTGCACGACATCGGCAAGGGCCGCCCCGGCGACCACACCGACATCGGCATCGAGATGGTCGGCCGCATCGCTCCCCGCATGGGCTTCGGGCCCGACGACACCGCCACGTTGCAGAAGATGGTGAAGGAGCACCTGCTCCTCCCCGACGTGGCCACCCGGCGTGACCTGTCCGACGACGGCACCCTGGCCCACGTCGCCAACTCGGTCGGCGACCTCGGAACCCTGCGTCTGCTCGACGCCCTGTGCGAGGCCGACTCGATCGCCACCGGCACCGCCGCCTGGAGCGCCTGGAAGCAGGAGCTCGTCGGGGTGCTCGTCGATCGCACGGCCCACGTGCTCTCGGGCGGCACCGTGGCCGAGGCCACTGGCGACGGCTTCCCCTCGGCGGCCCAGCGCGACCTGCTCGCCCAGCGGCGGCGGATCATCGAGGGCACCGACGACACCCTCGTGCTCGTCTCTCCCGACCGACCCGGTGTGTTCTCCCGGGTGGCGGGCGTGCTCTCGCTGAACGGTCTGACCGTCCTCGAGGCGGCCGGTCACTCCGACGAGGCCGGCATGGCGATCGAGCAGTTCCGGGTGCAGAACAACTACGGCGACGAGGTCCGCTGGGACCGCGTGATCCGCGATCTCGAGAAGGTGCTCGACGGGCGCCTGGCGCTCGAGGCCCGTCTGGCCGAGCGGCGGCGGGTCTACCGGCGGCCGCGCCGGCTGCCAGGGCTGGTCACCCACCCCGAGGTGATCGTCGACAACGAGCTCTCCCACGCCGCCACAGTGCTGGAGGTCCGGGCGCCCGACGCCATGGGTGTGCTGTGGCGCATCACCCGGGCCCTGCACGAGCTCGACCTCGACATCACGTCGGCCAAGGTGCAGACGCTGTCGAGCGACGCCGTCGACTCGTTCTACGTGCGCGACGGCAACGGCAACAAGATCACCGACCGCGAGTACCTCGACGAGATCCGCCGGGCACTGCTGTTCGCCCTCGAGGGCTGAGCGGTCGTCGGCGCTGCTGCGCTCCCGCACGGGTAGCGTCGGCGCGGTGAGCGAGCCGGTCACCCCTCAGGATCTCGTGCGTTGGAGCGAGTCGCTGGCTGGCATCGCCCGCACGGGGCTCGGCTTCACCGAGAGCCTCTACGAGCGGGAACGGTTCGAGGAGGTCCTCGCCGTCGCTGCCGACATGCGGGTCGCCGCTGGCAGCCCGTACGACGCCGAACAGCTCGTCGCCGAGTGGATGAAGATGGTCGGCCAGGGCGTGCCCGGCTACCAGACACCGAAGGTGGCGGTCGGTGCCGTGGTCGGCAACGCCGAGGGCGAGATCCTGCTCGTGCAGCGGTCGGATTCCGGCGTGTGGCTGTACCCGACGGGCTGGGCCGACATCGGCTATTCGGCCTCCGAGGTGGCGGTGAAGGAGGTCGCCGAGGAAACCGGCATCGAGTGCGAGGTCGTGCAGCTGATCGCCGTGCTCGACGGCCTCCGCCAGGGCTTCACCCGGATCCCGCTGTACTCGCTCGTGTTCCACTGCCGCGCCGTCGGGGGTTCACTGAAGGCCCATCCGCTCGAGACCCGCGACGTCGGTTGGTTCCCCCTCGACCACCTGCCCGAGATGACCGTCGGCGTCGAGCAGTGGGGCGAGTTCGCCCGTCGGGCTCTCGCCGGCGAGGCCGTCGACGTGCACTACGACCGGCCTCGCTCACCGACCTGGCGGTCGATGCACGACGTGTAGCGCCACGCGACCCTGTCGGCCTGGTCGGGTCGGGTGGTCACGTCGGTCCGGTCTGCTCGGGCGGTGGTCGGGTCGGGCGGGTCGGGTCGGTGGTCACGTCGGTCCGGTCGGGTCGGTGGTCACGTCGGTCCGTTCTGCTCCGCCACGGTCGGCTCCGCTCGTTGGTGTCGGGGTCGGTGGTGGGGGAGCCGCCCACAGGTCTGCGCAGTCCGGACCGCCGCACCCACCCTCGTCGTTTCTGGGCGCGCCGATGCGCCCGCTCTGTTGGAGGTGAACGGGTGCGTCAGCGGATGGCGGCGTGTCGGCGTCAGCTGGTGTCGAACAGGCCGGACTGCTCGGTGTGCTCGCCCGGTGGGGCGGGCTGGCCCGGTGGGATGAGCTTGCGTTTGCCGTTGGGGAGGCGGGGGCCGAGGGTGAAGCCCTCGTAGGTCTTCTTGGCATGGCACGACCGGCACAGGGCGGCGAGGTGCTCGATGTGGGTGACGTGGGTGGTGGCCCAGGGTTCGGTGTGGTCGATCTCGGTGCGCACGGCGTTGGTGCAGCCCTGAACGGCGCAGGTGCCGGCGGTCTCCCACTCGAGCACGGTGCGTTGCAACACCGTGGGGTGTCGTCCGTAGTGGATGACTCTGTCGATCTGGGTGCCGCGGGTGAGGATCCCGGCGACGAAGGCGCCGCCGTCGATGATCTTCCACGCCTCGGCGACGGGGATGGGGCATTGTCCGGCGATCTCGCACAGCTCGCCGGGACCGGTCGCTCCGCGATCCAGGGCGGCCAGATCGGCTCGCACGATCACCTTGGCGAACCGCCAGTTCTCGCCGTCGTTCGTGCCGTTCGTGGTGGGCGTCTCGGTGGTGGTGTCGGTCGGGGCTGGGTGAGGGCGGTCGGCGAGGACCATCAACGCGTCGAAGGTGTAGGCATCGACCGGTTCGCGCCGGCCTTCTTGGCGGGCGTCTTGGAAGATGTCGTTG
>DATDIY010000098.1:0-9506 GCA_036520815.1 Acidimicrobiales bacterium | reverse complement strand
GTTCGGGCCCGGGTCCGGTTGACGTGGTGGTCCCGCCGCCCCCAGCGGGACACCAACGCATCCGGATGGTGATGGCCTACGACGGTTCCCGGTTCCGGGGGATGGCGGAGAACGACGGGGTGCCGACCGTCGTCGGCGTGGTGCGCGACGTGCTCGAGCGGGCGCTCGGCCACGGGGTGGAGCTCGCGATGGCGGGTCGTACCGACGCCGGCGTCCATGCCTGGGGCCAGGTGGTCTCCTTCGACGCCGTCGCCGACAAGGCCGATCCCGAGCGCCTCGCCCGGGCTGTGAACGGTCAGTGCGCCCCTGCCGTCGTCGTGCGCGAGGCGACCTTCGCTGCGGCCGACTTCGACGCCCGCTTCTCGGCGCGGTCGCGCCGGTACCGCTACACGGTGCTCAACCGGGTGGTCCCCGATCCCTTCCTCGCCGCCACCACCTGGTGGGTGCCCCAGGAGCTCCAGCTCAACGCCCTCCGGCTGGGCTGCGACGCGCTGCTCGGCAGCCATGACTTCTCCAGCTTCTGCCGTCGGCCTCGCCGCGAGGGCGATGTCAGCCTCGTCCGGCGGGTGCTCGATGCCCGCTGGGTCGACCTCGATGACGGTGTGCTGCGCTTCGACATCGAGGCCACCGCTTTCTGTCACCAGATGGTGCGCAGCATCACCGGAACCCTCGTCGACATGGGTCGGGGTCGGCGCCGGGCCGGGGAGATGGCCGGGATCCTGCGAGCTCGGGACCGGTCGGCGGCCGGCACGATCGCTCCACCCCACGGCCTGTGCCTCTGGGACGTGGTGTACTGACCAGCGCGCCCACCCGTTCCGGATGCAGCGTGGCGGCATCAACGGCAACCGGGTTGGATAGAGACCCGACGCCGCCGGCGGGGTCGCCACCCCGTGGGTTCGCCGACGTCCATCCACCACCCGTACACAGGAGACGCCATGTCGAGCGAGGGGTACCACGAACCCATCGACCGATTGCAGGCCGCCACCATCGACCGTCACCGGGCCATCCAGTCCATCATGGAGGAGCTGGAGGCGATCGACTGGTACGACCAGCGGGTCGACGCGACCGCCGACCCCGATCTCGCATCCGTGCTCGGTCACAACCGTGACGAGGAGAAAGAGCACGCGGCCATGACCATCGAGTGGTTGCGGCGCAACGATGCGGTCTTCGACCGGCACCTCCGCACCTACCTGTTCACGGAGGGTCCGATCGTCGAGATCGAACAAGAAGGCGAGCACGGGGGTGGCGACGACGGCCATGCAGCTCCCGAACGAGGAAGCGACGCTGCCGGTCTGGGCATCGGCAGCCTGAGGGGAGCATGAGATGGACCACCTGCTGAGGGCGAAGGCGCCCATCACCGTCGAGGCGTGGGCCGAGATCGACGGGGAGGCCCGTCGAAGCCTCTCGAACTACCTGGCGGCTCGGAAGCTCATCGACTTCTCCGGCCCCCACGGCTGGGACTACTCCGCCATCGCCAGCGGACGGCTCGGTCCGCCGGAGCTGCTCGAGGGCGGTCGCGTCAGCGTCCGTCCCCGTGTGGTGCGTCCGCTGGTGGAGGTGCGCACGCCGTTCACCGTCTTGCGCGACGAGCTCGACGCCATCAACCGCGGCGCGTGTGACGCCGACCTCGACTCGGTGATCCAGGCTGCTCGACTGGCGGCCAGGTCGGAAGACCTCACCGTCTTCCACGGCCTTGCCAGTGCCGGCGTCGTGGGGCTGACCGAAGCCACACCGCACGCCAAGGTCATGATCTCGAGCGACTACTCGGCCTATCCCACCCACGTGTCGGACGCCATCGCCATGATGCGCGAAGCCGGTGTCGAGGGCCCGTGGGCCATCGCCCTCGGGCCGCGGTGCTATGCCGGGGTCATGCAGCAGGCCGAGAACGGCGGCTACCCCGTGCTCGCCCACCTCCAGCTGATCCTGGAGAACGGGCCCGTGGTGTTCGCGCCGGCCATCGACGGCGCCGTCGTCGTCAGCCAGCGCGGGGGCGACTTCGAGCTCGTCGTCGGGCAGGACTTCGCCATCGGCTACCAGGACCACGACCAGGATTCGGTGCAGCTGTACCTGGAGGAGACGCTGGGTGCCCGGATCTGCTCGCCCGAGGCGGCGGTGCACCTCGCCTACCCGTCGGAGTCCTGACCGGCGGGTATCCCGATCCGCACCGTGGGGGTGTGGAAACCGACCCCGGGAGCCGCGGCGCCGAGTTGCTCCGCCGGCCCCGGGGCCGTATCTTTGTCCGTCGCCCTGGCGCGCGCCTACGTCGCGCTGCGCCGGGATGCTTCGAAGTCTCCCGCCCGTAGGGCATTCCCGTAGTACGAACACGCCGCTCCTCGTGAGCGTCACTGACAGCGAAGGGTCGCGCGTGCGCACCTACTCACCGAAGGCCAGCGAGATCGACCGGTCGTGGTACGTGATCGACGCCGAGGGCATGGTCCTCGGCCGTCTCGCCACGGAGGTCGCCCGCATCCTGCGCGGCAAGCACAAGCCCACCTACACGCCCCACCTCGACACCGGCGATCACGTCATCATCGTGAACGCTGACAAGGTGGTGCTCACCTCCAACAAGGGCGACAAGATCTTCGTGCACCGCCACTCCGGCTACCCGGGCGGGCTGCGCAGCCAGAGCTACGGCAACCTCATCGCCACGAAGCCCCAAGAGGCCGTCCGGCGTGCGGTGCGGGGGATGCTCCCGAAGAACCGCCTCGGTCGCCAGCAGATCAAGAAGCTGAAGGTCTACGCCGGGCCGGTGCATCCCCACGCCGCCCAGGGCCCCGAAGCGCTCGAGTTCGCCCACGCCAAGGCCCGCTGAGCGGCCACGCAGAGGACACGTCAATGTCGAACCCCCTGATCCAGTCGACCGGTCGCCGCAAGCGGGCCGTTGCCCGCGTCAACCTGCGCCCCGGCAGCGGCACCATCACCGTGAACGGCCGGCCCGTCGCCGAGTACTTCCCGTCGGAGACGCACCGCATGGTCCTCACCGAGCCCCTGCGGGTCACCAACACCACCGAGGTCTACGACATCGCCTGCCGCATCGACGGCGGTGGCGTCTCCGGGCAGGCCGGCGCGTTGCGCCACGGCATCGCCCGGGCCCTGGTCGAGCTCGACCCCGAGATGCGGCCCGAGCTGAAGCGAGCCGGATTCCTCACGCGAGACGATCGCAAGAAGGAGTCCAAGAAGTACGGCCTCAAGAAGGCCCGCAAGGCTCCGCAGTACTCGAAGCGCTGACGCGGGTCGGCCGGGCGGGCAGGGACATGGCCGCGTGACGCCCCGGTTCGGTACCGACGGCGTCCGGGCGCCGGCCGACGAGCTCACCGACGGGTTCGTTGCCGCCCTCGGCCGTGCGGCGGCGGAGGTCCTCGGCGGCGAGGACGGCTTCCTCATCGGTCGTGACACTCGCCTCTCGGGCCCGCGGCTCGAGCGCGCCCTCGCTGGCGGGATGGCCGCCAGCGGTGCCGTCCCGCAGAGTCTGGGCGTGGTTCCCACTCCGGCCGTTGCGTGGGTGAGTGCGGCGCGAGGTGTGCCCGGAGCGGTGATCTCGGCTTCGCACAACCCGTGGTCGGACAACGGGATCAAGTTCTTCGCCGCCGGCGGTCGCAAGCTCGCCGACGACGTCGAGCTCGAGCTGGAGTCAGTGCTCGACGAGCTCCTCTCCGGTGGGATCCCCACGGCACCGCTCGAGGTTGTCCCGCTCGCGCCGCCTCCCAGGGGAGATGCCTGGCTCGATGCCGTCGTCGCCTCGGTGGAGGGCCGTCGTCTCGAAGGGCTGCGCGTCGTCATCGACTGCGCCAACGGTGCCTCGGCGGCGTTCGCGGCCGGGGCGCTGCGGCAGTTGGGTGCCGAGGTCGACGTGCTCCACGCCGAACCCGACGGTCGCAACATCAACAACCGCTCCGGGTCCACCCACCCGGAGGACCTCCAACGGGCGGTCGTCGGTTCCGGCGCCATGGTGGGACTGGCCTTCGACGGGGACGCCGACCGGGTCCTCGCAGTCGACGAGACCGGTCGACTGATCGACGGGGACCACCTCATCGCCTTGTTCGCCATCGATCTGCGCGAGCGGGAGCGGCTCCACCGCAACCAGGTGGTGGTCACGGTGATGACCAATCTGGGCTTCCGCATGGCGATGGCCGAGCACGGCATCGACGTGGTCGAGACCGGCGTCGGCGACCGCCAGGTCCTGGCGGCGCTCGAACAGACCTCCGGTTCGCTGGGCGGTGAGCAGTCGGGCCACATCGTGTTCGCCGACCTGGCCACGACCGGCGACGGTCTGCTGTCGGGCGTTCAGCTGCTCGACCTGCTCGTTCGTTCGGGTGCCCCGCTGTCGCAGCTCGCGGCCGGGGCGATGACCCAGCTGCCGCAGGTGCTGGTGAACGTGCGGGTCGCCGAGCGGCGCGACGACATCGCCGAGGTGATGGCGGCCGAGATCGCCGCCGAGGAGACCGCGCTGGGGGGCCGCGGAAGGGTGCTCGTGCGGCCCAGCGGCACGGAGCCGCTCGTTCGGGTGATGGTCGAGGCCGAGCTCCAGGAGACGGCCGACGCGGTGGCCCACCGCCTGGCCGACGTGGCCCGTCTCCACTGCGGTGAGAGTCCGGTCGGGCCGCCTCAACCCTAGACTCGGTCCGGTCGATCACCCCGGGGTGGCGGGCAGGAGCTCGTCGGTCCACTTCTCGAGGAGTTCCGTCGGCCCAATGTGCGGGATCATCGCCGTCGTTCGTCGCCCGTCCACCCGACGGCCTCCCACCCAGGTCGACGTGACCGATCACCTGGAGCGGGCCCAGGAGCTGCTCGACGGGTTGGGCCAGGAGACCTCGTCCGGTGAAGGCCTGGCCGATGTGCTGGCCGACGCGGCCGCTGAGGTTCTGGCGGCGGACACGCTGCTGCGGGGTGTCGCCGGAGTGATGGCGATGTTGGACGACACGCTCCTCGTTCCCGCGACCGCCGTGGCGGTGGCGAAGCTGGACGAGCGAGCGACCCGTCTGGAGCGCGAGCTCGATGCCGATGCCACGTTGCCCCTCGGTCAGCTCGAGCGCGTCAACGCAGCCCTCATCGCCCTCAAGGACGCCATCTGGGCCGTTCGTCGCGACCGACTCCGAGCGGCCGACAGTGTGCGCTCGCTCGTCGGCGCCGGCGTGGGCCCCGCCGGGATCGCAGTGGCCCTGTCGGTGCACCAGGCGCTGTCCGCGCTCGACCGCTTGGAGGTCCGGGGTCGCGACAGCGCCGGGCTCCACCTGTTGCTCCGGGGCCACGGCCTCGACCTGGCGTCGCCCTCGGTGCGCGAGCTGGTGGAAGCTCGTGCCGCCGATTCGTTCTTCGCATCGATGGCAGCCCGTACGCCCGACGGCCATCTGAGCCTCGTGTACAAGGCGGCGGCCGAGATCGGCGAACTCGGCGACAACACCCGGGAGCTGCGCCGGGCGATGGCCTCAGATCCGTTGCTCCACCAGGCGCTGCGCGCCGAGACGGTCGAGGCGGTCGTGCTCGGGCACACCCGCTGGGCGAGCGTCGGGATCATCTCCCAGGCCAACGCCCACCCGCTCAACTCCGAGGAGATGGGCCTCCGCGAAGGGCCCTACGTCACCGCAGTCCTCAATGGCGACGTCGACAACTTCGCCGACCTCAAGGTCAGCGAAGGTCTGCGCATCGCCGAGGAGATCACGACCGACGCCAAGGTGATCCCGACACTGACCTCGCGGGCCCTGACCGACGGTACCGACGTGGTCGAGGCCTTCCGCAGCACGGTCACCCAGCTCGAGGGCTCGGTCGCCATCGCCGCCAGCACCTCCGCCGCTCCAGAGGACCTGCTTCTCGCCCTTCGCGGTAGCGGCCAGGCGCTCTACATCGGCCTCGCCGAGGACGCCGCCATCATCGCCAGCGAGCCCTACGGGGTGGTGGAGGAGACCGACACCTATCTCCGCCTCGACGGCGATGTCCCGGCCGACCCGTCCAACCCGGCCAGCCGCGGCCAGGTGCTGGTGGTGCGAGGCGACTCCGCCGGCTCGATGGAGGGTCTCGACCGCTGGGCCTACGACGGCACCCCGCTGCCGCTCTCGGCCGACGAGCTCGCCACCGCCCAGATCACCACCAGGGACATCGACCGGGGCGACTCGCAGCATTTCCTCCTGAAGGAGATCGGCGAAGCGCCGGCGTCGTTCCGCAAGACCCTGCGAGGCAAGCTCGTCGACGGGCCCCACGGGCTGACCGTCCGCCTCGGGGACGACGTCCTCCCCTCCGACGTGCGCGCCGGTCTGGCCGACGGCACCATCAACCGGGTCGTCGCCATCGGCCAGGGAACCGCCGCCGTCGCCGCCCGTTCGCTCGTCGAGGGCCTCGCCGCCTTCGCCGGGGGCTCGGCGTTGCGGGTCGAAGCACTGCTCGCCACCGAGCTCTCGGGGTTCCTGCTCCACGACTCGATGGCCGACACCCTCGTGGTCGCCGTCAGCCAGTCCGGTACCACCACCGACACGAACCGCACCGTCGACCTGGTCCGGGCCAGGGGCGGTCACGTGGTGGCGATCGTGAACCGGCGCAACAGCGACCTCACCGACCGGGCCGACGGCGTGCTGTACACGTCGGACGGCCGCGACGTCGAGATGAGCGTCGCCTCCACCAAGGCCTTCTACTCCCAGATCGCGGCGTGCTTCCTCCTGGCTGCAGCCATCGCCGATGCCGCCGGCATCGTCGCCTCCGACCGGGCCCAATTGCTCGAGGGTCTCCGCCAGCTGCCCGCCGCGCTGGAGCGCACGTTCGCCCTCCGTCCCGAGATCGCGGTGGCGGCCCAGAGTCTGGCGCCGTCCCGCCGTTACTGGGCGATCGTCGGCAACGGGGCCAACCGCATCGCCGCCGAAGAGGTGCGGATCAAGCTCTCCGAACTCTGTTACAAGGCGATCGCCTGTGACGGCACCGAAGACAAGAAGCACATCGACCTCTCGTCAGAACCCCTGATCCTGGTGTGCGCCACCGGCCTGCAGGGTTCCACCGCCGATGACGTGGCCAAGGAGGTGGCGATCTACCGGGCGCACAAGGCGGCTCCGATCGTCATCGCGACCGAAGGCGAGGCGCGCTTCGGCGCCGCCCTCCATGTCGTGGCCGTCCCCGCGGTCGAGCCCCGGCTCGCCTTCGTGCTCTCGGCCATGGTCGGCCATCTGTTCGGCTACGAGGCCGCGCTCGCGATCGATGCCCAGGCCCTGCCGCTCCGCGAGGCCCGCTCCGCCATCGACAGCGCGGTGGCCGACGGCGAGCACGGCGACGGCGAGGCGCTCCTCTCGGTGCTGCGCCCCCAGCTGCAGACCTTCGCCACCAAGTACTTCGACGGGCTGCGCGCCGGGGACTACGACGGGCACCTCGAGGCGAGCACGGCGGTGCGCCTGGCGTCGCTGTGGCGCTACGCCCTCGGCATCTCGCCGCTGGAGAGCTACCAGGTCGAGTACGGCAAGGTCGGCACCCCGGGCGTGGTCCTCGAGGACCTCGCCGCCGGGCTGAGCAGCGCCATCGACGAGCTCACCCGACCCGTCGACGCCATCAAGCACCAGGCCAAGACCGTCACCGTCGGCATCTCGCGCAGCGACGAGACCCTGCTGCAGGTGCCGCTGGTGAAGGAGGTGCTGGCCACCGGCGCAGCTCGCGACCGGCTCAGCTACAACACGCTGCGGACGCTGGCGGCACTCGAGCCGCTGGTCGAGGAGGTGCTCGGGTACACCCGCTATGCCATCGAGGGCCACGTCGATCCGGCGGGAGCCGACCAGGCCACCGTCGTCGTGGTGGATCGGGGTGGACTCGGACGCGAGTTGCGCAGCCGCACCTCCGACGACCCGGTGCTTCGAGGTACCAAGCGCTGGGTCGCGGTGGAGCGCACCGTGCTGGTGGCCCGCGGCCGCTACGACGGGCGGACGATGATCATCGTCCCGGAGATCAAGGACGGCGAGCCCACAGGGATGACGCTGCTCCACGTCCGGCTGAAGGCGGACCTACCGCTCCCGGCGCTGCGAGCGGTCCTGCAGGGCTACCGGAACCGCTACGGCGCCATCAAGCACGCGGTGACCGAGACCGAGCCCGTCTTCCGTGACGACCTGCTCACCGACGTGCCGATCGTCGATCTCATGACCGACCCGGTGAACGACCTGGCGGAACGCTGGCGCTCGTGACCCGGTTCGTCGGCATCGGTACCGACCTCGTCGACCTCGACCGGTTCCGGGCCGTGCTCGAGCGCCGGCCGTCGATCAAGGACCGGGTCTTCACCGAAGCGGAGCGGGCCTACGCCGAACAGCGGCACGACCCGGTCGAGCGCTACGCCGTGCGGTTCGCCGCCAAGGAGGCCGTGCTCAAGGCGTTGGGCGTCGGACTCGGCGCGGCGGCGCTGCACGAGATCGAGGTGCGGCGCGACGGGGAGGGGCGCCCGACGGTCGCGCTGACGGGCACCGCCGCGGACCTGGCGGCGGCCGCCGGGGTCGGGGAGTGGCGGCTCACCCTGACCCACGACACGTCGATGGCCCAGGCGATCGCTGTCGCCCTCGGCCCCGATCTCCCTCCGCCGGCCCCACCCCTGCCCCCTTCGGTGGGGATCGACCCCCTCATCGCCGGCGGGCTCGTACCGATCGTGACCCCCGAGGAGATGGGGGCGATCGATCGGGCCGCGCCCGAACCCGTCGAGGTGCTCATCGGTCGGGCGGGCGGAGCCGTTGCTCGCGCCGCCCGACGCATGCTCGGCGGAACCTACGGCCGCCGGGTGGTCGTGATAGCCGGCAAGGGGAACAACGGCAACGACGGACGTGACGCGGCCCGCCGACTGGAGGCCAGTGGCGTGCGGGTCCGGGTGATCGATGCTGCCGATGCTCCGGCCCGACTCCCGCACGCGGATCTCGTGATCGATGCCGCCTACGGCACCGGGTTCCGGGGCTCGTTCCGGGCGCCCGAGGTCGGGCCCGACGTGCCGGTGCTCGCCGTCGACATCCCGTCGGGGGTTGACGGGATGACCGGACAGCCGAGCGATCGGGTGCTCGCCGCCGACGTCACCGTGACCTTCGCCGCGCTGAAGCCGGGGCTGCTCCTGCCGCCGGGGTCACGACTGGCCGGCGCGGTCGAGGTCGCCGACATCGGCCTCGACGTGTCGTCGGCGTCAGTCCACCTCGTCGGGGCCGGGGCGGTCGCCGACTGGCTCCCCGCCCGCGCTGCGGTCGCCCACAAGTGGCAGACGGCGGTCTGGATCGTCGCGGGCAGCCCTGGGATGGGAGGAGCGGCGGCGCTGTGCGCGTCGGCGGCGGCCCGGGCCGGCGCCGGCTACGTCCGCCTGTCGACCCCCGGCGGGGAGGCCGCCGACCTCCCGGTGGAGGTGGTGCGCCTCGACCTGCCCGCCACGGACTGGGCGGCCGAGGTGCTCGACGGACTCGATCGCTTCTCGGCGCTGGTGGTGGGCAACGGGCTCGGCACCGAGCCGTCCACCCGCGAGGCAGTTCGGGCTGTGGTGGCCGGCGCGGCAGAGCGCGGCATCCCCACTGTCGTCGACGCCG
>DATDIY010000097.1:0-13483 GCA_036520815.1 Acidimicrobiales bacterium | reverse complement strand
ACCGTCACCCACGGTCGCAACATGGCCGGCGCTCGCGCGCTGATGCGTGCCTCGGGGGTGGCCGCCGCCGACATCGGCAAGCCGGTGATCGCGGTCGCCAACTCGTTCACCGAGTTCGTGCCGGGGCACACGCACCTGCAGCCGGTCGGCCGGATCGTCAGCGACGCCATCATCGCCGCCGGCGCCATCGCGCGGGAGTTCAACACCATCGCGGTCGACGACGGCATCGCCATGGGGCATGGCGGGATGCTCTACAGCCTGCCCAGCCGCGATCTGATCGCGGACTCGATCGAGTACGTGGTGCAGGCCCACTGCGCCGACGCCCTCGTGTGCATCTCCAACTGCGACAAGATCACGCCGGGCATGTTGATGGCGGCGATGCGCCTCGACATCCCGACGGTGTTCGTGTCGGGCGGGCCGATGGAGGCGGGCAAGACCCGTCTCGCCGGCCACGAGGTGAAGGTCGACCTCATCTCCGCCATGGTGACCGCCGGCGACGCCAACGTCAGTGACGAGGACGTCGAGCGGGTGGAGCGCTCCGCCTGCCCGACCTGCGGCTCGTGCTCGGGCATGTTCACCGCCAACTCGATGAACTGCCTCACCGAGGCCCTCGGCCTGTCACTCCCCGGCAACGGCACCCTTCTCGCCACCCACGCCGACCGCGAGCGCCTGTTCCGCCAGGCCGGCCGCACCGTCGTCGACCTGGCCCGGCGCTACTACGAGAAGGACGACGAGGCCACCCTCCCCCGGGCCATCGCCGACAAGACCGCCTTCACCAACGCCATGGCCCTCGACATCGCCATGGGCGGCAGCACCAACACCGTGCTGCACATCCTCGCCGCCGCTCTGGAGGGCGAGGTCGACTTCACCATGACCGACATCGACGCCCTGAGCCGTCGGGTGCCGAACATCTGCAAGGTGGCGCCGGCGACCGACAAGTTCCACGTCGAGGACGTCCACCGCGCCGGTGGCATCCCCGCCATCCTCGGTGAGCTCGACCGGGCCGGGCTGATCGAGACGGACGTGCCGACCGTCCACACCACCACCATGGCGGCCTCGCTCGCCCAGTGGGACGTCATGCGCGACACCTGCACCGAGGAGGCCCGGGAGTTCTGGCGGGCAGGTCCGGCCGGCATCCCGACCCAGGTGGCGTTCAGCCAGAGCACCCGCTGGCCGTCGCTCGACACCGACCGCGAGCACGGCTGCATCCGCTCCGCCGAGCACGCCTACACCGTCGAAGGCGGGCTGGCGGTGCTGCACGGCAACATCGCCGTCGACGGCTGCATCGTGAAGACGGCCGGAGTCGACGAGGAGATCTTCCGCTTCTCCGGACCGGCCCGCGTGTACGAGAGCCAGGACGCCGCCGTCGACGCCATCCTCGGCGAGCAGGTGCAGGCCGGCGACGTCGTGGTGATCCGCTACGAGGGCCCCAAGGGCGGCCCCGGCATGCAGGAGATGCTGTATCCGACGAGCTACATCAAGAGCCGTGGCCTCGGGAAGGCCTGCGCGCTGCTGACCGACGGCCGGTTCTCGGGCGGCACCTCGGGTCTCTCCATCGGGCACGTCTCGCCCGAGGCAGCCGAGGGCGGACTCATCGCCCTGGTGCGCGACGGCGACACCGTCCGCATCGACATCCCTGCCCGCTCGATCTCGCTCGACGTCGACGACGACGAGCTCGTCCGCCGTCGCGACGAGGAGCTCGCTCGAGGGGAACAGGCATGGACCCCCCTCGACCGCGACCGCCAGGTGTCGCTGGCCCTCCAGGCGTACGCCGCGCTCACCACCTCCGCGGCCCGCGGCGCGGTGCGCGACCTCAGCCAGGTCCGTCGCCGTCCCTGACCCGAGCCGGGAGTCGCCCACGCGCCCGCGCTGGGTGAGGCAGTCTGGGGGACACTGACCGCCGGCGGCTCGGTCGTTCGACCCGGAGTGCGAGAGGGGACACCCAGCCCATGAGCTACGTGAGCAGCTTCGAAGATCCGGCCCCGCTGGCCGGACTGCGGGTGGTGGAGGGGTCGGCGTTCGTCGCCGCACCGCTCGGCGGCATGACCCTGGCCCAGCTCGGCGCCGACGTGATCCGCTTCGACGCGGTGGGTGGCGGCATCGACTACCACCGCTGGCCGTGCACCCCCGAGGGCACCAGCCTGTTCTGGGCCAGCATGAACAAGGGCAAGCGCTCGATCGCCGTCGACGTGCGTCGACCGGAGGGCCAGGAGCTCGTGGCCGAGCTGATCTGCGCCCCCGGCCCCGAGAGCGGCGTGTTCCTCTCCAACTTCCCCGAAGCGGGCTGGCTCGCCGACGCCGCGCTCCGGGCCCGCCGCGAGGACCTCATCTACGTCAACATCCTCGGCAACCCGGACGGTTCGACGGCGGTCGACTACACCGTGAACCCCTCGTCGGGGTTCGCCTACGCCACCGGCCCCGCCGGGGGCGCCCTGCCCACCAACCACGTGCTGCCGGCGTGGGACATGTCGACCGGGCTCCACGCCGCGGTTGCCGTGCTGGCCGCCGAGCGGCGCCGCACCCGGCTCGGGAAGGGCGACCTGGTGACGATCTCGCTCACCGACGTCGCCTTCGCCATGGTCTCCAACCTCGGCTACATGGCCCAGGCCCAGGTCCTCGGCGAGGACCGCCCCGCCATCGGCAACGACATGTACGGCGCCTTCGGCCGTGACTTCGCCACCGCCGACGGCCGCCGGGTGATGGTGGTGGCCATCAGCCTGCGCCAGTGGCGCTCACTCGTCGAGGCCACCGACATCGGCCCCCACCTGGCCGGCGTCGAGCAGGCCTTCGAGGTCGACCTGGCCGATGAGGGCGACCGCTTCCGGGCCCGCGACGCCCTCGCCGCGCTGGTCGGTCGTTGGATCGGCCAACGCAGCCTCGCCGAGATCTCCGAGCGCTTCGACGCCAACGGCGTGTGCTGGGGTGTGTACCAGACGTTCCGGCAGCTGCTCGAGAACGACTGGCGAGCCTCCCCCGAGAACCCGATGTTCAGCGACATCGACCAGCCCGGCGTCGGCAAGGTCCGCGTCCCCGGGTCGCCGCTGACCTTCGCCGGGCTCGACCGCGGCCCCACCGCGCCGGCGCCGTTGCTCGGACAGCACACTGACGAGGTGCTGGGCGACCTGCTCGGCCTCTCCGGCGCCGAGATCGGGCGCCTGCACGACGACGGGCTCGTCGCCGGACCGGTCCCCGCCGCCTGATGGGCACCGAGGTCTCGCTGGCCGACGTCGGCTTCGCCGACACCACCACCTCTCCCCTCACCACCGAGCAGACGGCGATCATCGCCGCCGCCCTCGACGCGCCCGACGCCCCGGTCGCCGGTGAGCCGCTCCCCCTGCTGTGGCACTGGGCCCACTTCACGCCACGGGCCCGCACGTCCGAGTTGGGCGCCGACGGCCATCCGCCGACACCGACCCACGTGCGCGACCGCTACCCGCGCCGCATGTGGGCGTCCGGCGCGATCGACGCCCCCGGGCGCCTGGTCGTGGGCGAGCCGGCCGAACGCCGATCGGCGATCGCCAAGCTGAAGGAGTCCGACGGCCGGAGCGGCCCGCTGATGATCGTGACCGTCGAGCACACCTACCGGCAGGGCGGAGAGGTGAAGCTCGTCGAGCAGCAGCAGCTGATCTACAGGACCCAGGGCGACCCCGTCCCGATGCCCGAAGGCGAGCGCCTCCCCGAGCCCGAACCGGGCGGGTGGGTCGAGCGGCGCTGCCCCACGACGGTGGATCTCTTCCGGTTCTCCGCCATCACCTTCAACAGCCACCGCATCCACTACGACGACGCCTACGCCCGCGAGGTGGAGGGCTACCCCGCCCTCGTCGTGCACGGACCGCTCACCGCCATGAGCGTCGCCGCGTCGATCGAACGCCAGACCGGGCGGCCGCTGCGGACCTTCCAGTTCCGCGCCGTCGCCCCGCTGTTCGTGGGGCTCACCTCGACCATCGTCGGCACGCCTGACGGCGACGACGTCACCGCCGTCGTGGTGCGCAACGACGGCGCCACCTCGATGGAGGCCTCGGCCACCCTCGCCTGACCTCGGCGTCGGCTTCGGCACGACAGCTAGGGCACCGGCACCCACACCACGGCGAAGCCGGTGACACGGACGTCGGTGCGCTCGAGAGGCACTTCGTAGGGTTCGACCGAGGCGGCCTTGGCGTCCCACTCGTCGGCGATGGCGGTCAGCTCTCCGTCGAGGTCGACCTGCAGGTCGTCGACGGCGCGGGTCTTCTCGTCGATCCGGTTGGCCGCGGCGTCAACGCGCGTCGCCGCCTCGTTCGAGCGTCCGCGCCGCCGAGCCGCGGAGCCGGCCCGGCGAGCGATGCCACCGACCCCCGAACGACCACCGAACAACGAGCCGAGGACATCGCCGACGCCACTCAGCACCTCGTCGTTGCGACGACTCTCCTTGGCCTCCTCGGCCTGGTCGAGACGATCCTGGGCGGCGGCGACCGCGTCGCGCGCCCGGGCCAGTCGCTTCTCGTAGGTGATGGCCACCTTGGCGGCCTTGGCATCGGCGGCCTGGTCGGCCGCCTGATCGCAGCGGGCGAGGAACTCCTCCTCGGTCTCACCGGGGCGGCTGTAGAGCTTCAGTTGTGAGTTGGCGTAGATCGTCGTGGTCCGTTGGGCGACGAGGCGCTCGACCAGCGCCTTCTGCACCGCGGTCAGGTAGGCCTTGGTGGCGAGCGGAGCATCGGGCAGCCGGTAGGCCGCCCCGGCGGGAGCCTCGGCCCGCAGGTCGCGCTGGTCGTGGTCGACCATCCGGAGCCCGTCGACGTCGGGCGGGTCGACGAGCGGGTGCAGCACGCACTCGATCGTCTCGGTCAGGCGCAGGTCGGCCTTCTCGTCGTCGTAGAGCACCTCCACCGTGGCGACCACCGCGGCCGACAGCGTGCGGGAGGCGGGATCGACCCCGATCTCGCCGGCCCACGGAGCAGCGGGGTCGAGCCAGCGCACGACCGCGCCCTCGGCAACCTTGGGCATCACCGGGGTGGCGTCGGGGTCATCCGGGGCCGCAGCCACCGGAGCCGTGGCCTCCGCCGAGGCCGACGCCGGCCCGTCCGAAGCGGGAGCGACCATTGCCGCATCCGGAACGGCCGAGACGGCGGGGTTGGCGGGAGCGGGAGCGGCGGTGCGACCCGCCATCAGGCTCGAGATCTGCTCGCGGGTCAACGGGCCTCGCAGGTAGGACATCGCCCAGCGCGACGTGAACGTCACCGGGGCGTCGCTGCCCGGCCTCCGCAGGACGAACTCCCGCTTGGCCAGCCCGGCGATGGTGTCGCCGACCGACGCCACGTCGACCCCGCCGGCGGCCGCCGACAGCCCGTCGAGGAGGCGGGCCTTGTCCTGCTCGGTCTGCAGGCGGCCGATCATCCACGTGCCGGCGTTGGAGAGGCCCTTGTAGTCGACGTCGACCGGGTTCTGGGTGGCCAGCACCACGCCGAGCCCGAACGCCCGCGCCTGCTTGAGCAAGGTCAGGATCGGCGCCTTGGCCGGTGGCGCCGCCGTCGGGGGGACATAGCCGGCGACCTCGTCGAAATAGACCAGGGCGCGCAGGCGGTCGGTGCCGGGCTGGCGACGCATCCAGGTGACCACCGCACCGAGCAGCCGGGCCACGACCATCTGCCGTTCCTCGTCGGAGAGGTGGGCGATGCTCACGACGGCGCACGCCGGGCTCCCTCCGGGGAACAACATGGCGTCGATGTCGAGCGGCTCCCCCTCCGTCCAGGAGGAGAACGCCGGCGACGCCAACAGCCCGTTCAAGCGAAGCGCCAACGCGGTGCGGTCCGCAGGGGGGAAGAACTCGTCGAGCTCGAAGACGCCGAGCTTGCGGAGGGGCGGGTCCTGGACCTGACCGACGAGGTCGGCCAGATCGAGGTCGCGCCCGGCGGCCCAGGCCTGTTGCACCACGTTGGCCAGCAGGATGTGCTCTCGGCTCGAGAGAGGGTCGGCGTCGATCCCGACCAGGCCGAGCAGACCGGAGACGTAGCCCTCGACCTCGTCGAGCACCGCCTCGGGATCAGCGCCGTCGGCCGGGCGCCGCAGGCTGGCCACCACGTTGAGGCCCACCCCGGCGGTCGACCCGGGGGTGTAGATCGTCACCGGGCCGGCGTCGCGCAGCGCCTGGATGTCGGTGCCGTCGAGGCCCCAACCGGCCAGCCCGTCGCGCCAGCTCGTCGCCACTGCGGCCGGGTCGGCGCCCTCGACCCAGGGGGCGAACGACTCCGGCGCCAGATCCGGGAAGGTGAGGGCGAGGTTGCCCAGATCGCCCTTGGGGTCGATCGCCAGCACGGGCACCCCTTGCAGGAGGGCCTCCTCGATGACACCCACGGCCAGCCCGGTCTTGCCCGAGCCCGTCATGCCCACGATCACCCCGTGCGTGGTGAAGCCGGCCGGGTCGAGCGCCAGGGCTTCACCGGTGCGCTCGTGGTCGGACCCGGTCAGCTCGCCGACGTGCAGCCGACCGTCGCTCGGATGCGCCATCGTCGGAGCCTAGGACGGCGAAGGAAGGGTGCCGATGCCCGTCTCCGGAGGCGGGCTGTCGCGGTCGATGGTGATCCACGTCGTGTGCGACCGGGCCAGCAGCTCGCCGTCGGTGGTGTAGAGGGCCCCCGAGCAGAACCGCTTTCGGCCCTCGACGCCGTCTCCCCGGCCGACCACCACGAGGGTCTCGTCGCCGGGGACCTCCCGCAGGATCTCGACCCGCATCCGTCCGAGCAGGGCGGCGATGCCCTCGACCATGTAGGGCCAGACCGTCGGGCAGTCGAGCACCGACCAGAGGATCGGCACGCTCAAGGTGCCGTCCGCCTCGACGAGGTCGTCCGGCACGTCGAGCGGAGCGGCGACGACCAGAGGTCGGCCCTCGACCAGTCCGGGGAACACCCGGAGGCCGTCGTCGAGCGGGCGGCCCGCCCCACAGGTGAAGCAGGTCCCGAACGGGTGATCCCGCAGCCCGACGTAGGTCGCGGCCGCCGCCCGGGACGTCTCGAGGTCGACGAACGGCGGTGCGTCGATGGGGGCGTCGGTCGGCGCGCACTCGGCGATCAGCAGGTCGCCGTGCAGCAACCGCCCGTGGCCGTCGTCGACCTCAAGGCGCATCTCGGTGTCGAGCGGCGGAGGGTTGCGCAGGGTGACCTCGACCCGACCGCCGACCCGCTCGGCGATGGCGCCGGAGGTCCAGCCGCCGTGACCCGATGTCGGGGGCCCACAGAATCGGGCGGGGATGGAGATCGTCGTCACGGCGGCGACGCTATCCGGGCGTCGCGACCCGGTGACAGGCCGGACGGGGTCGGTAGCCTTGGGGCATGACCCCTCCCGATGCCGCCGAGCTGGTCCGTCTCGCCGATCGCCGACGGGACCTGCGCGATCGCTTCGTGCTCCCCGCCGACGAGCGGCCCGCCTCCACGGGTGGAGGGGTGCACCACCTGGCGCTCATCTGCTCCGATCCGGAGACGACGATCGGCTTCTATCAGGGCGTGCTCGGGTTCCCCCTCGTGGAGCTGTTCGAGAACCGCGACTATCCCGGCTCGTCGCACTTCTTCTTCGACATCGGGAACCGCAACATGCTGGCGTTCTTCGACTTCCCGGGCCTGGGGCTGGAAGCGGTCCCCGAGGGGATCGGTGGGGTGCAGCACGTGGCGATCTCGGTGACGCCGGAGGTGTTCGAGGCCGCCAAGGCGCGCCTCGAGGGCGGCGGCGTCACCTATCTCGGTCCCGACATGGGTGTCCTCGAATCGATCTACTTCAAGGATCCCGACGGGATCCAGGTCGAGCTGATCCGCCAGCCGCTGTTCGAGATGCCCGAGTCGGCCCCCGAAGAGGAGTGACACGCGAGGCGGCGGCCTCTGCGACGATGCTCCCGTGTACATCTCGGCCCGCTCCGACTACGCCGTGCGGGCGCTGCTGACCCTCGCCGCCTCCGACGGCTCGGCCATGACGGGAGAGGCACTGGCGGAAAGCCAGCAGCTACCGGTCCGCTACGTCGAGAACACGCTCGTCGATCTGCGCCGGGCGGGCCTCGTGACCAGCCAACGGGGCCGTGACGGCGGCTACCGCCTGGCCCGGCCGGCGGGCGAGATCGCGGTGGCCGACGTGGTGCGCGCCCTCGAGGGGCCGCTGGCGGAGGTCAACGGGATGCGCCCGGAGGACTCGGTCTACGAGGGCCCCGCCGAGCGGTTGCAGGACGTGTGGGTGGCGGTGCGCGCCGCCCTGCGGCTGGTGCTCGAGAGCGTCACGCTGGCCGACATCGTCGACGGGAACCTCCCCGCGCCGGTCACCGAGCTGCTCAGTCGACCCGACGCCTGGGTGCCCCGCCCGCTCGGCCCGACCGGACCTACCTGAGCGGCCTCGGACTCAGGTCTCGCCGGGATCGGCGAGGTCCTCGTCGGCGATGTGGCGGAACCACGCCCGGGCACCACCTTCGAGGTCGGCGCTGCGCTCGAGGCCGAGCTCCTGCAGCTGGGCGGCGGCCAGGCTCGACGCATAGCCCTCGTTGCACATGACGATGACACGGCTGTCGGGGGTCACCTCCGGCAGCCGGTCGGGCGACGTGGGGTCGAGCCGCCACATGAAGTGGACGAGCTCGACCACCAGCGCGCCGGGGACCTCTCCCTCGTCGCGCCGGTTCGCCTCGGGCCGGATGTCGATCACCAGCGCTCCCGCCGCCTGCTCGGCGACGAGGGCTTCTGGTCGCACGCGCTCGATGCGGGCGCGCGCCGCTGCGAGGAGCTGGTCGATGCGGGCCTCAGGCACCCCGGAGGGCGGGATGGAGGGCCCGGGCGGTGGCGCGCCGGTCGACGACGGGGGCTTCCTCGACGACGTTCTCGATGAGGAGGGCTCGCTCGCCATGCTCGTCGTAGTAGCCCATGGCGAGCAGTGGAGGCGAGTAGACGTGGATCGACGTGGCCGGGTTCACCTCGACGTTGGCCACCTCGTGCACCACGGTTCGATCGAGTCGCTGCACCGCACCGGCCCCCAGGCGCTCGGTCTCGAAGCCCGGACGTCGCTCGGTGAGGGCGCCGTCGGCGACGACCAGCACGCCCGCCGATCCGGCGTGGTCGTGCATGTCGACGCCCTGGCCCTCGGTCCACCCGATCACCCACACCTCGTAGGCATCGGTGGCGAGGAGGCGGACGGGCCGGCGGTCCCGCTCGTCGTGGACCACGTGGGGCTCCCAGAGCGAGCGGGCTTCGGCGATCCCACAGGCGATGTCGACCAGGACCGCGTGGTCCAGGGGCTCGGCCGGCGCAGGGCCGGTGGCGGGCTCGAGGTCGGTGTCGACGGCGGCCATGAGGGGCTCCAGGAAAGAGGTGGGGTTGGGGGTGCAGGAGCACCCTACCGCAATACCCGACTAGTTCCATCGGAAATAGGGAGATGGGTTCTGGACGAGCCACCAGGCGGTCCGGAAGAACCCTCACGGGTTCGCTCGATAGGGTCGGCCGGCGATGGCGTCCGACGCCGCAGGGCTGGACTGGATCCTCCACGTCGACCTCGACCACTTCCTCTCGGCGGTGGAGGTCCGACGGCGCCCCGAGCTCGCCGGCCTGGCGGTCATCGTCGGCGGCGACGGCGACCCCGGTCGACCCCGCCAGGTCGTGGCCACCGCGTCCTACGAGGCCCGGGCCTTCGGCGTCCGCTCGGGCATGCCCCTCGCCGAGGCCCGCCGACGCTGCCCCGAGGGTGTCTTCCTCCCTTCTGACCGAGCCGCCTACGACGACGCCTCGGCCGAGGTGATGGAGGTGCTGCGATCCTTCGGCGCGCCGGTGGAGGTGCTCGGCTGGGACGAGGCGTTCCTGGGCGTGCACACCGCCGATCCCGAGGCCACCGCCATCGGCATCAAGGACCGGGTGGTGCAGTCGACCGCGCTGAGCTGTGCCGTCGGGATCGGCGAGACCAAGCTCCAGGCCAAGACGGCGACGGGGTTCGCCAAACCCGGCGGGGTGGCCCGACTCACCCGGTCGAGCTGGCTCCCGACCATGGGCGGGCGTCCGGTCACCGACCTCAACGGGGTCGGCACCCGGACCTCGGCCCGACTCGCCGAGCTGGGGATCCACACGGTGGCCGAGCTGGCCGCCGCCGACCACCGGGAGCTGGCGGTCGCCTTCGGGCCCACCATCGGCCCGAACCTCAAGCTGGCCGGGATGGGTGGGCGGCCCGGGCCGGTGACGGGCGAACCACGCGTCGCCAAGGGTCGCAGCCGCGAGGTGACCTACACCAGGGACCTCACCGATCGCTCCGAGATCGACGCCCAGATCACCTCGCTGGCGAAGGAGCTGACCGGATCGGTCGTCGACGACGGGCGACGGATCACCCACGTCGCGGTGAAGGTCCGCACCGCCACCTTCTTCACCCGCACCCGGATCGGGAAGCTGCCGGCCGCCACCACCGATCCCTCGGTGGTGGTGGCCAGGGCGCTGGAGGTGCTCGACCGCTTCCCGCTCGACCGGCCGGTCCGGCTCCTCGGCGTGCGCGTGGTGCTCGACGAGGACGGTTGAGCCGGCTCAGCCCCCGCCCATCTTGCGGAAGTCCCAGCTGACGATCTTCTCGGGGGTGAGCCGCAACCAGGCATGGCGGCCGTCGCGGAAGACCTGGCCGCCCGAGTACTTGTCCGCGCTGAGGCGCTCGATCGCGTCGAGCTCGGGCACCGGCTCGCCGGTGCGGGGCACCTCGCCGATGGCGTCGACCCGACCCCGCAGCTCGACGCCGCGCAGCTCCCCGAACTCCACGCCGGCGTCGACGATGGCGCTCACCCGTGGCTCTCGCATCACGTCGGTCCAGCGTTGCGACTGCACGATCGAGTTGAGCCACAGCGCCGACCCGTCCCAGACGAACCAGAGCGGGGTGACGTGCGGTGCACCGGTCCCGCTCACGCTGGCCAGTCGGCACGTGCGCTCCTCCGCGAGGAACGCGTCGCGCTCCTCGGGCGTCATCGCGATCCGGCGGGATCGCCGCTGCTCCTTCATCCCTGTCCCCCTCTGGTCGTCCGGCTCCAGCCTGCCACCGTCGTCCCGGGTCGGCTCGCGGCTCGACGGTGACCCCACCCCTTCTCGGGATCCGAGGTCCGTCGTAGGGTGACCCGAGGGGACTCCGGGCGGCGGATGGAGAGGAGCAGGCCATGCCGAAGGCATCCAGGACCACCGCATCCGAGTCCGTCGAGCTCGATGGCTACGAGGGACATTTCGAGAACTTCGACGGAGGGTTCACCGTCGGCTTCGAGACCTACACCGCCGATGCCGACCTCGCTCCCATGTTCGCCGGGCTCCCCGACGACCGGTGCCAGGCCTCGCACTGGGGCTACGTCATCGAAGGGCGGCTGACCTTCCGGACGGCGGACGGCGAGGAGACCTACGAGGCCGGCGACGCCTACTACGTCGGGCCCGGCCACACGCCCGTGCTCTACGCCGGGACCCAGGTGGTGGAGTTCAGCCCGACACAAGAGCTGAACGAGACCATGGCCGTCGTCGAGCGGAACATGGAGCTCACGACGCACTGACCGACGAGGCTGACCCGACGGGCCGCCCGGCCCGGCGGGAACGGTCAGGGCCCAACAGGGTGGTGACAGTCGATGGGAGCCCCGCGGGAGCGGCACCCGTCACCGTTCGGGTCATGCGAACCACCACGACGGACACCATCACCCGGCACCGGGCGACCGAGCTGCCGACCGCCATGCTCGAGCGGTTCCGGGCCCGGGCCGGTCACCTCGACCGCGACAACGCCTACTTCACCGACGACCTCGACGAGCTGCGGGCGTGCGGCTATCTCGCCGCCGCGGTGCCCGCCTCGATCGGCGGTTGGGGCCTCGACCTCGCCGCCATGGCCGCCAGCCAGCGACGGCTGGCCCGGTACGCGCCGGCCACCGCCCTGGCCATGACCATGCACACCTACTGGGTCGGCATGGCCACCGAACTGCGTGGAGCCGGCGACGCGTCCCTGCGGTGGATCCACGAGACCGCCCTCGACGGCGAGGTCATCGCCGCTGGCCACGCCGAGGCCGGCAACGACATACCCGTGCTGTTGTCGACCTGTCGGGCCGAGCGCGTCGAGGGGGGCTACCGCCTCACCGGCCACAAGCACTTCGGATCGAACGGGCCGGCGTGGACCTGGCTCGGTGCCCATGCCGTCGATGCCGATGCGCCGGGTGGACCGCAGATCGTCCACGCCTTCGTCGACCGCTCCAGCCCCGGCGTCACCGTGGTCGAGACGTGGGACGCGCTCGGGATGCGGCCCACCCAGAGCCACGACACGATCCTCGACGAGGTCTTCGTGCCGGACTCCCGGATCGGACGCGTCGTCCCCGCGGGCGAGGGCACCGACCCGTTCGTGGTGGCGATGGCCGTGTGGCCCCTGTCGTTGATCGCCGCCGTCTACCTCGGGATCGCGGACCGCGCTCTCGAGCTGGCGGTCGAGTCGGCCCGACGGAAGTCGTCCATCGCCATCGAGCGGGGCAGCTACGCCTACCACCCGATGGTGCAGCACCAGGTCGCCGAGATGTACCTCGAGCTCGATGCTGCCACCGCCACCCTCGACCGCTTCATCGGGGACTGGCTCGATCCGGCGAGCCGCCCGGTCGATCTGGTGGCGAGGGTGTACTCGGCGAAGTGGCGGGCGGTCGAGGCGGCCAAGCGCGTCGTCGATCTCGCCCTCGACGTCAGCGGGGGAGCCGCCATGTTCAAGGGCAACGAGCTCGAGCGGCTCTACCGCGACGTCCGCTGCGGCGGGTTCCACCCCGGCAACGACGCGTTGACCCACGAGCTGGTCGGCAAGGCCGTCCTCGGCGTCCTCGGTGAGCTTCCTCGCTGGTGAGCCAGCTCACAGAGAGGCGAGAGCGTGCTCGACGGCTGCGTCACCGTCGAGCACGCTCCCCTCGCGACGCGCCGCCTCGTACGCCACGTCGCCCAGCCGGGAGCGCAAGCGGGTGCCGAGCTCGTCGAGCGTGGCCTGGTCGGCCCCGAAGATGCGGTGCCCGGCGGAAGTCGACCGCACCGCGCCCTCGAGGACGGCGGCGTCGCGAACCTGATCCAGGCGTTCGAGCAGCACCGCGATCGAACGGAGCATGGTCCACTGCGTCGACCACACTCCCGCGCGCCGCCAGTGCTCGATCAGCCGACGGTACGCGGTCGCGGCGTCGGCCGGATCGCCGAGGCGGGCGTCGATCGACACCTTGGAGGCACCGGCGACACCTGTGACGAACGAGGTGTGAGTCGCGTCGGCCAGCTCGATCGCCATCGCCAGGCGCGTCCGCGCGAGCTCCAGGTCCGACGTCATCACCGCCTCACCCGCGCAGTACCAGGCGTAGGCGGCATAGGGCGTCTCGACCTCCCCGACCTCGTCGAGGAGCGCGCGCGCCTTCCCCCCGACCGAGGGATCGCCGGCGTAGCCGAGGGGGAGCAGTTCGGTGGCGGCCACGAAGATCCGCCGAGCCGACTGCCCTCTGGACGCCTCGACGGCGCGTCCGTACCAGGCGGCAGCCTCGGAGAGCTCACCC
>DATDIY010000096.1:0-4594 GCA_036520815.1 Acidimicrobiales bacterium | reverse complement strand
GACGACGAGCAGCGTGGACCTGAGAGGCATGGGGCGAACCTACGCAGACCTCGTCCGCCGGAGAACGGGAAACGGCTAACGGTTCGCGAAACAACGGCTCCGGCCTTACGACCCGCGAAACAATCATCCGATCACCCCTGTGGCAGCGGATTCCTCGGCAACAGTTGCTCAGTGCAGGAGGAGCGAGAGATCAACGTCGACCGAGGTGAAACGACACGCGTTCTGGTCGTCGACGACGACCCGGCCCTGGCCGAGGTCGTCGCCCGCTACCTCGAGCGTGAAGGGTTCGAGGTCGACCTCGCCGGCGACGGTGCCACGGGTCTGGCCGTCGCCCTCGACACCCTTCCCGACCTGGTCGTCCTCGACCTGATGCTCCCTGTGCTGGATGGGCTCGAGGTCTGTCGTCGCCTTCGACAGGCGGCACCCATCCCGGTGGTGATGCTCACCGCCCGCGGAGAGGAGAACGACCGCATCGCCGGGCTCGAGCTGGGCGCGGACGACTACGTCACCAAGCCGTTCTCACCTCGGGAGCTCACTGCACGGGTGAAGGCCGTTCTGCGCAGGGCGAACGGCGGCATCAGCGACAACGGGGTCCAGGTCCTCCAGGGCGGCGGAGTGCGAGTCGACCTGGTCGCCCACGAGGTCCACCGCGACGACGAACCCGTCTCGCTCACCTCGAAGGAGTTCGATCTCCTGGTGCACTTCATGGCCCACCCCCGGCGCGCGTTCCGTCGAGAGGAGCTGCTCGAGTCGGTGTGGGGCTGGACGTTCGGCGACACCGCCACCGTGACGGTCCACGTTCGTCGGCTGCGCGAGAAGCTGGAGGACGACCCGTCCGAACCGCGGCACCTGGTCACGGTGCGCGGCACCGGATACCGGTTCGAGCCGTGAGGCGCGCCACGTGGTGGTCGGGCGGCCTGGCCGCGGTCGGCGCCATCGCCGCCGCGATCTTCGCCGCCGTGTCCGGGTGGTCGGCTCGCGACACGGTGATCACCGTCGCTCTGGCCGGCGGCGCCGCTCTCGTGGCGTCAGTGGGCGGGGCGCTCGTGCTGCGCCGCTTCGGCGGCCGTTCCACTCGGGTGCAGGCGATGGTCATCGCCTTGTCGTCGGTGGTCGTGCTCGTCGCCGGGATCCTCGTCGCGGCGGGAGCCATGTTCATCTCGAGTCACGACCTCTCCGCCCTGATCGTCGTGATCAGTGTGAGCACCGCCATCGCGGTCGGTGCCGCGGTGCAGATGGGCGAGGAGATGGGCCGGGGTCAGCGCGGGGTCAGCGACCTGGCCGAGGTCCTCGCCGCCGGCGGCACCGTCGACGCCGGCTCGGTGGATGGTCCCCACGAGATGCGTCAGCTGGCCGAACTACTGGCCGACGTCTCCCGCCGCCTCGAGGAGTCGAGGAGGAGGGAGCGCGCGCTCGAGACCTCCCGCCGCGAGATCGTGGCCTGGGTCTCCCATGATCTGCGGAGCCCCTTGGCCACGATTCGCGCCATGGCTGAGGCGCTCGACGACGGCGTCGTCGCTGACCCCGAGGCGGTGGCTCGCTACCACGGGCAGCTGCGACGTGACGCCGAACGGCTGAGCGCCCTCGTCGACGACCTGTTCGAGCTCTCCCGGATCAACAGCGGCACGCTCGAGCTCGACCGCCGCCTGGTGTGCCTGACTGAGGTGGTGGCGGACGCCATGCTGGCCGCCCGCACCCACGCGGACATGAAGGGCGTCCGCCTGGTCGATGACGTGGACGACCTCCCGCGCATGGAGGTGGCGTCCCAGGAGGTCACACGGGTCCTGCACAACCTGCTCGACAACGCCATCCGCCACACCCCGGCCGGTGGTGACGTCGTGGTGGTCGGGCGCACGACCGACGAGGTCGCCACCATCGTCGTCGCTGATCAGTGCGGGGGAATACCTGAGCCAGACCTCAGCCGTGTGTTCGACGTGGCGTTTCGCAGCGACTCTGCCCGCAGCAAGGACAACAGGGGTGGCGGGCTGGGCCTGGCCATCGCCAAGGGTCTGGTGGAGGCCCATGCCGGCTCGATCGATGTCGGCAACGAAGGCGACGGCTGCCGTTTCGTCGTCCGACTGCCCCGGACGAGCTGAGCTCATGACGGCGACGATGCCGCCGCCCGGATCGGGGGCCGGCACGGAGGACACCAGCCTCGTCGTCGAGCATGACGACCGGACCCGGACCATCATCGCCCTGGCCGCGTGGGTGACGCTCCTCCTGGTCGGACGGGTGTGGGGCCTCGCGGTCGTGCGGGACGCACCCGAGCCCCTCTACGTCGACGCCGTGCCGTTCTACGGGGTCTGGAGGGCGGAGATCACGCTGCGCCTGGCGCTCGCGGTGCTCGTCGTCGGGGTCGTCACCGTGGTGCTGCCGCGGATGGCCGACCGACTCGGGTGGAGGTCGTTGCTCGGCGCCGTCGCCGTCGGCTCAGTCGCCGTCTCGCTCGCGCTCGCCTTCGTCGAACCCCCGGCCGACGCCTGGCGCAACATCCACGGCGACTACGGCCAGTACACCCACCTCGTCGACGAACAGGGGATCGGTGGCTTCCTACGCGACTACACCACCGAGCAGCGCGACTACCCGACCCACCTCTCGGCCCATCCGCCGGGCATGGTGCTGTTGCTGTGGACCGAGGGGAAGCTCGGTCTGGGCAACACCGTCGGCGAGATCGCGACCGCCATGGCCGGCGTCGCGGCTGCGGCGGTCGCCGCCCTGGTGGCCCTCCGCGAGCTCGCTGGAGAGGAGCGCGCCCGACGGGCGGCAGCCTTCCTGGTCATCGCCCCCGCCGCGGTCTGGCACACCAACGCCGATGTCGTGTTCGGCGGCATCGCCCTCGCCGGGCTGGCGCTGCTCACCGTCGCGACCGGCCACTCGGCCTCCCGGGCGACGCTCCCGGCCCTCGGTGGTGGCGTACTGCTCGGCATCGCCATGCTCTTCTCCCACGGGCTCGTCCTCATGGCGGTTCCCGCCCTCGCCGTGGTCGTGCACCGCCGTGGGTGGCGCGAGGGTGCCTTGGCGGTGATCGGTGCGCTCGCCGCCCTCGCCGTACCACTCCTTTGGGGCTATTCCTGGCTGGCGGGCCTGGACTCCACCAAGGTGGCCTACGACCGCAACCTCGCCCGGGTGCGCCCGTATGGGTACTTCCTGCTCGGGAACCTCGCGGCCTTCGCCGTGGCGGTGGGCCCGGCCGTGGCCGTCGCCCTGGCCCGGCTTCGAGACCGGGCCACGTGGGCGCTGGTCGGGGGCGGGCTCGCAGCCGTGGTGCTCGCCGACGTGAGCGGGCTCTCGCTGGCCGAGACCGAGCGGATCTGGCAGCCGTTCATGCCGCTGGTCCTGCTCGCCGGTGGGGCGGTCGTCGTCGGTCGGGCCGCGCACGCTCGCAGCTGGCTCGCCCTGCAGGCGGTGACGACGGTCGCCCTCGTGGCCTTCCTGCGCTCCCCATGGTGACGACAGAGAGCGGAACGTCGTGAAGGTACTGGTGACCGGCGGTCTGGGCTTCATAGGTAGCCACATCGTCGACGACCTGGTCGAGGCCGGGCATGCCGTGGTCGTCCTCGACTCTCTCGACCCCGCCGCACACTCGTCGATCCCCGAGTACGTGAACAGCGCCGCTGATGTCCGCATCGCCGCGCTCCACGACGAGACCGCTGTGCGCGATGCGGTCCTGGGGGTCGACGCCGTCTGCCACCAGGCCGCTCGGGTCGGTCTCGGTGTCGACTTCGACGATGTCGAGCGCTACGTCCACGACAACGCCGCAGGCACTGCCGCGCTGCTCCGGGCCCTGTGGCGCTCCGCGTTCCGCGGCCGACTCGTGATGGCGTCGTCGATGGTCGTGTACGGCGAGGGTCGATCGCGCTGCCCAACCCACGGCGTCGTGCGACCACGACCCCGGGCCGAGCTCGATCTGATGGGCGGCCGCTTCGAACCCAGGTGCCCGGAGTGCGGGCTGTGGGTCACGTATGAGGCCGTACCTGAGGACGCGCCTCTGGACCCTCGCAACGTCTACGCCGCCACCAAGCTGCACGCCGAGCACCTCGCCACCGCCTTCGGGCGCGAGTCCGGTACTTCGGTCGTCGCCCTCCGCTACCACAACGTCTACGGACCCCGGATGCCCCAGCACAGCCCTTATGCAGGGGTGGCCAGCATCTTCCGCAGCGCCCTCGAAGCCGGCCAGGCGCCCACCGTGTTCGAGGACGGGGGCCAGCTGCGCGACTTCGTGCACGTGCGCGATGTGGCTCGGGCCAACGTCATGGCGCTCGATTCCTCGGCCGGAGGAGCGTTCAACATCGCCAGCGGGGAACCTCGCACCGTCGGCGACATGGCGATCGCGCTGTCCCGTGCCGTCGCCGGTGACGGACTCGTTCCGGTCGTCACCGGCCAGTACCGGCTGGGTGATGTCCGGCACGTGGTGGCCTCACCGGACCGGGCTCGTCGATCGCTCGGCTTCGAGGCCTCGGTGCGCTTCGACGACGGCGTGGCCGAGTTCGCGAGCGCCGCCCTACGTGAACCCGCCCGCTGAGGGTCGGCTCTCGTCTCGACTCGCCGCGGTCACGACCCCGGGCAGCGAGAACCATCCAACCCCGGTGACGGA
>DATDIY010000095.1:0-18848 GCA_036520815.1 Acidimicrobiales bacterium | reverse complement strand
GAACGCTCGCGAGAGGATGCCGCGGTGGGCGTCGTGGATGGGCGGGTCCTCGAAGAGGATGTTGCCGGGCGGGAACTCGATGCCCGACCGGATCAGCTCGAGGATCATCCCCTTGCCCGAGATGAACGTCTTCCAGTTGAGGAGGCCCTTCTCGACGTCGTCGAAGCGGCTCAGGGCGTAGAAGTCGTACTTCTCGTTGTAGTAGAGCGGCGCCTCGTCCCTCATCCGCTTCCAGAGCGGATACGGGTCGACGTCGATCTCGAAGTCGTACGGGTCGTAGTAGATGTCGCTCTCGGCCACGTTCACCGTCGAACCCCCCATGGTGTCGGTGTTGGTGACAGCGATGTTAGTTCATGGCGTCGGTGGAGCGTCGGGGGCCGGTCAGAGGCTCTTTGCGCCCGTCGCGGCCCACGAGCCCCAACCGAAGTCGGCCTTCTGGGTGCGGCGCAGCATCCGGCGATCCGGCGCCTCCACGAAGACGACGACGCGTCCGTCGTTCAACCTCGCGACGGTGGGCGATCCCCGCCACTGCCTGGAGGTGAAGACGCCGAGCCCGAGCCAGTTCGGACTTCCCGGACCCAGCTGGGAGATCCCCCGAAGCGCGTGCTGCTCGTCCAGGGCGAGCACTTCGAGCACCCCCGACGGATGGACGGTGACCGCCGGACGGTTGGCGGGCGCGAAGCCGAAGCCGAGGCCTCCCCAGCCGCTCCAACCACCGTTGGGTGCGCCCTGCCAGGCGTGCTGGAGCTGGCCGTCCGTCCCCACGGCGAAGATCTCCAGGCGCTTGTCGGTGTTGGCGACGACCACCGCGCCGCTGCCCCATCTGCCGCCCATGGAGGCCCAGTTGCCCCAGCCCGAACCGGCGCGGGACTGCCAGATGTGCAGCATCCGTCGGTCGTGGGCGAGGGCGAACACCTCGAGGCGGCCATCGGCGTTGGTGGCAGGGGCGAGCTGGGTGTCCCCCGGCAGCGAGACGGTGCCGAGCGGGGCGAAGCCCGACCAACCGCCGTTGGGTGCGCCCTGCCATGCGTGCAGGGCCCGACCGTCGGCGGCGACCACGAAGAGCTCCAGTCGGCCGTCCTTGTTGCGGGCAGCCGCCGGTGCCGCGGGACCAACGACGCCCATCGGAGCCCAGCCGCTCCAACCGCCGTTGGCGGCGGTTTGCCACGCGTGGATGACGCGCCCGTCGAGTGCCACGGCGAAGGCCTCGAGGCGACCGTCGGCGTTGGCGGCCACCGACGGCGTGCCCCGGACCTGCACCCCCATGGACGTGACCGTGGACCAGGGGCCGTTCACTGTCGTCTGGCGGGCTCGGCGGAGGGAGTTGTCCGAGGCGACCACGAAGAGCTCGAGGCGGCTGTCCTTGTTGGATGCGACCGCCGGAGCGATCGCGTTGTTCGCAGGTGTGGGCCCGAGGGGGCGGCAGCTCCCTTCCAGGGGCAGCGATGCCGTCGAGGTGCCGGTGACCACGTGGTTGAAGGCGGACCACCCCTGCGTGATGGTCACGCTCCGGGCCGTCCCGGGGGTGCCGTAGGTGATGAGCAGTGCGCTCTCGCCGACAGGGACAGAGCTGGGTGTCCACCCCTCGGGGTACTCCGGGTAGGCGGGGGCGTCGGAGTAGGAGAACTGCGACGTGAAGCCGAGAGGGTGGCTGATGGTGTTGTCGATCCTCCACGCGACGTAGTAGGTGCCGTCCGCTTCGCACCAGGAGAACAACCCGGTGATCGGGTTCTCGCCGGCGTACGGGTCCGGATCCAGCGGCTCGCTCTCGAGCGGCGGGACCTCGATGGTCGTCGACGTGGTCGTGCTCGTCGAGGTCGAGCTGGTGGTGGAGCTGGTCGACGTCGTCTGGGCGCCGGCGGGCGCCACCGTGGCGACCATCGCCATCGTCACGATGGCCACGAGGAGCGTCGAGCGCCGCGCCCGATGCCGAGCCCGATGGGGCCAACCGGTTCGCGCGCTGCCACTGGGCCCCTGCTCCATCCGCCTCATCCCGATTCCCTCCGCCGAGCGATCTGTCCTCATTCTTGTCGACCGCGGAGGCTCGCCGCCTGAGCACCAACCGAGGAGGACAGACTTCGACGTGCGGGCGACAGCAGGGGAGAGGCGCCGTGGCTCGCGTAGCATTGCCGGTCATGGGTGGCCGCTTCTGGATCGAGACCTTGGGCTGCCCCAAGAACCAGGTCGACTCCGAGAAGCTGGTCGGGACGATGCTGGCCGACGGGCTGGTGCCGGCCGAGAGCGCAGATGCGGCCGACGTCGTGGTCGTCAACACCTGCGCCTTCGTCGAGGAGGCCCGCCAGGAGTCGATCGACACGATCCTGCAACTCGACGGTGCCCGCGCCCCCGGTGCGCGCATGGTCGTCACGGGCTGCATGGCCGAGCGCTACGGCGACGAGCTGGCCGACGCCCTCCCCGAGATCGACGCCGTCGCCGGCTTCGGTGTTCCGGTGACGCTGTCGGCACGGCCCGACCGGGGCGGAGCCGACACCGACGTGGCTCGCCTCGACCTGCTCAACCTGCCCCGGCCGGCATCCGCCGTCCCTTGGGCCTACGTGAAGGTGGCCGAGGGGTGCGACCGCGCCTGCGGGTTCTGTGCCATCCCGTCGTTCCGGGGCAAGCAGCGCTCTCGGGCGATCCCTGATCTGCTCGACGAGGTCGACGCGCTCCAGGTTCGCGAGGTCGTGCTCGTCGCCCAGGACCTCGCCGCTTTCGGGCGCGACCAGAACGTCGGGGAGCGGGCCATCGTGCCGCTGGTCGAGGCGGTCGCCGAGCGGGTCGATCGGGTGCGACTGCTCTACCTGTACCCGTCCGACCTGAACGACACGCTGATCGACGCCATCTGCGCCACCGGCGTGCCGTACTTCGACCTCTCCCTCCAGCACGTGTCGGCACCGCTGCTGCGCCGTATGCGGCGCTGGGGCGACGGGGCCCGCTTCGCCGAGCGGATGGCGGCCATCCGTCGGCGCGAGCCGGGCGCCGCCTTCCGGTCGAACTTCATCGTCGGCTACCCGGGCGAGACCGAGGCCGACCACGACGCCCTGCTCGACTTCGTCGAGGAGGCCCAGCTCGACTGGTGCGGCTTCTTCTCCTTCTCCCGCGAGGACGGCACCTACGCCGCCGACCTCGACGGCCAGGTGCCGGGCGGCCTCGTCGCCGAGCGCCTGGCTGAGCTGCGTGAGCTCCAGGACCGCATCACCGCGACGCGACGTGACGAATTGATCGGGTCGGTGGTCGAAGTCCTCGTGGACGCACCTGGCCAGGGCCGCACCTATCGCGAGGCCCCCGAGATCGACGGCATCGTGACCCTCCCCGACGAGCTGTCCGTGGGCGAGCTCGTCGAGGTGGCCGTGGTCGACGCGCTCGGCCCCGACCTCGTGGCCGATCGGGTGGCGGTGCCGTCGTGACCGACGCCGGCTACGGCCCCTCCGCCCTGGCCACCCCGGCCAACTTCCTCACCGTCATCCGGCTGCTCGTCTCACCCCTCCTGTTCGCCATGATCAGCGACCAACCCAGCGGCTGGCTGGTCTGGGCGTTCTTCTCGGTGCTGGCGTTCACCGACGGCATCGACGGCTGGATCGCCCGCCGCTACGGCACCACCCGCAGCGGCGCCTTCCTCGACCCGCTCGCCGACAAGGTGCTGGTGCTCGGCTCGCTCTTCGCGCTCGTGGCCGTCGACCGGTTCCCGGTGTGGCCGGTGGCGGTGATCGCCGTGCGAGAGGTCGCCATCAGCCTCTACCGGGTCTACTGGGGTCGCCGGGGCCTGGCCGTGCCGGCCCGGAAGTCGGCGAAGTTGAAGACCGTGGTGCAGTCCCTCGCCGTCGGTGCCGTGCTCATGCCGCCACTGACCGACCTCACGTGGCTGGCCGACAGCCTGCTCTACCTGGCCACCTTCCTGAGCGTCTGGAGCGGGCTGCAGTACGTGTTCGACGGCAGCCGGGCCGCCACCACGATGGGCGACCGCTCCCACCTCACCGGCTGAGCCAGGGATCCTAGGATCGCCCCCGTGGCGGTCGATCTCCCCCTTCCGACCCGTCGGTCCGACGACCCGGCACCGACGGTCGGCTTCCTCGAGCTGTTCTACGACCTCGTCTTCGTCGCCTCGACGATGGTGCTGTCGAACGCCTTCTCCGAGGAGCTGACCTGGAGCTGGGCGGGGCTGTGCTGCCTCTCGTACGTGCTGGTGTGGATGCTCTGGTTCCACACCACCCTGCTCTCCAACGTCGAACGTCGCGACGATCTCGGGCACCGGTGCCTGGTGATGTTCCAGATGTTCCTGATCGTGTTGACGATCCTCGCCTTCGTCGACCGCGAGGCGACCAACAACGACTACCTGGGGGTGACCTACGGGATGGCGGTGGTGACGGTGGCGGTGATGTACCACCGCGTCATCGGCCAGAACCCGCAGGCCGCCGACTGGGCGAGGATGCGCCGCAACCGGCTGTTGCTCGCCGGCGTGCTGTTGATGATGAACACCGGCCTGCCGGACTGGGCCGACTCGATCGTGTTCCTGGTGGCCATCGCCATCCTCGTCGTCCCGTCGTCGCTGGGATCGGCGAAGCGCTCGCCGCTGCCGGCCGTCGACGTGCACCACCTCAGCGAGCGGGCAGCACTGCTCACTCTCATCATGTGCGGCGAGGCGTTCGTCAAGGTGTCGCTGGTGGTGTCATCGGGCTCGCTCTCCCACACCGACGTGGTCGCCATCGTCGTGGAGTTCGTGGTGGTGTTCGCCTTGTTCTGGACCTACTTCGACGACGTCCCGAAGGCGGGCATCCGTGCCGGCACGGTGCGGGGCGAGCTCTGGATGCTCTCCCATCTGCCGTTGCAGATCGGCATCGTCGCCATCGCCATCGGGATGTCGAAGTTCCTCGACATCGAGCACGGTGTGCACGACGAGGTCGTGGGCATCCTCGGCACGGGCTGGACCTCCGTCTACCTCGGCCTGGCCCTGATCGGCGTGTTCGGCCGTCGGGAGCCGGTCGGGCCTCTGCTCGCCCTGCGCCTCGGCACCGCCGCGGCCGCCGCCCTGCTCGCGCTGGTCGACTGGTACGTCTTCTGGATCGAGCCGAACACGTTCGTCGGGATCCTCGCCGCGCTGGCGGTGCTGCACGCGGTCGCCGCCAAGATGCTCCGGGAGCGCACGACCGTGGTCGACGCCCACCCGGTGGTTCCCGTCGTCGACTGAGAGCGGGAGGGAGGGGTCGAGATGTCCTGGACAGCGGATCCGGCTGCGCTCGAGGGCAAGGTGGCGGTGGTGGCCGGCGCCACTCGGGGTGCGGGGCGGGGGATCGCCGCGGCTCTCGGAGAGGTCGGCGCCACCGTCGTGTGCACCGGTCGTTCCAGTCGCACCGGGCGACTGCGATCCGACTACGGCGGGCGATCCGAGACGGTCGAGGAGACCGCCGAGCTCGTGACCTCGCTCGGCGGCTCCGGCATCGCCGAGGTCGTCGACCACCTCGATCCCGCTCAGGTCGAGGCGCTGGCCGATCGCATCGGCCGCGACCACGGGCACATCGACGTGTTGGTCAACGACATCTGGGGTGGTGAGGTGCTCAAGGGCGGCCCGCCGGACTGGGGGCGTCGGGTCTGGGAGCACCCGATCGACGACGGCCTGCGGATCGTGCACCTCGCCGTCGACACGCACCTGATCACCTCGCACCACCTGCTGCCGCTGCTCGTCGACCGGCCCGGCGGCCTGGTGGTGGAGGTCACCGACGGCACGGCCGCCTACAACGCCGGCAACTACCGGATCTCGGTCTTCTACGACCTGGCCAAGGTGGCGGTGAACCGCCTCGCCTACTCCCAGGGCCACGAGCTGGCCGCCGTCGGATCGACGGCGGTGGCGCTCACACCGGGGTTCCTGCGCTCGGAGATGATGCTCGAGGCCTTCGGTGTCACCGAGGACACGTGGCGAGAAGCGCAGGGACCGCCGAGTTTCGCGGTGTCCGAGTCACCCCGCTACGTGGGGCGGGCGGTCGCTGCCCTCGCCGCTGACCCCGAGCTGTCGCGCTGGAACCAGCAGTCGGTCACGTCCGGAGAGCTGGCGGCGGCCTACGGGTTCACCGACCTCGACGGGAGCCGGCCCGAGGTGTGGCGCTACATGGCCGATGCCGCGGCCGACCCCACGGTCGACCCGGCGGACTACCGGTAGGTTGCGTCGGTCCGGCCCGGAGCCGGGTGCGAGGGGAGCAGGCCTGTGAACTGCGAGGTCGTGGCCGTCGGCACCGAGCTGCTGCTCGGCCAGATCGTCGACACCAACTCGTCCTGGATCGGCGAGCAGCTCGCCCAGGCCGGGATCGACTGCTACCTGCAGACGAAGGTCGGCGACAACTGGCAGCGCATCGCCGATGCCCTGCGCCTCGCGCTCTCTCGCAGCGATGCCGTCATCGTCTGCGGCGGTCTCGGCCCGACCCAGGACGACATCACCCGCGAAGTGATCGCCGAGGTGATGGGGGTCGAGCTGGTCGAGGACCCCGAGGTGATCGAGAAGCTGAAGCAGGTGTTCGGCACCCTCGGGCGAGAGATGCCCCGCAACAACCTCCGCCAGGCGATGGTGCCGATCGGCGCCACCCGCATCGCCCAGCAGCCCGGCACCGCCCCGGGGCTGATCTGCCCCATCGGCGACAAGGTCATCTATGCCGTGCCGGGGGTTCCGTCGGAGATGAAGGAGATGGTCGCCGGCACGGTGATCCCCGAGCTGCGTCGGATGGCGGGCGACACCGGCGTGATCCGCAGCCGAACCCTGCGTACCTGGGGAAGCTCGGAATCGCGGATCGCCGAGATGCTGGCCGGACGGCTCGACGAGCTCGACGAGACCGGCCACGCCACCATCGCCTTCCTCGCCAGCGGCATCGAGGGCATGAAGGTCCGGATCACCGCCAAGGCCCGCACCGCCGAGGAGGTCGACGCCATCCTCGAGATCGAGGTCGGCGAGGTCGCCGGCATCCTCGGCGACCTGGTGTTCACCCGTGACGACCAGTCGATGGAGGCCGTCGTCCTCGACCTGCTCCGGCGGCGGGGTTCGGCGATCGGCACGGCCGAATCGGTCACCGGTGGGCTGATCGCGTCGAGGCTCACCAGCGTTCCCGGGGCGAGCGATGTGGTTCGCGGGAGCGTCGTCTCCTACGCCAGCGAGGTGAAACACACCGTTCTGGGTGTCCCCGAGGGGCCGGTGGTCACCGAGGAGGCTGCCGGCGCCATGGCGGAGGGGGCCTGCCGGGTGCTGGGATGCGACGTTTCGCTGGCGGTCACCGGGGTGGCCGGTCCCGAGTCCCAGGAGGGCGTCGAGCCGGGCACGGTGTACTTCGCCAGCGTGGTCGACGGCGTCACCGAGGCGGGGATGCTCCGGGTTCCCGGCGATCGCGAGCGCGTGCGGTGGCTGACGGTCATCACCGTGCTCGACCACCTGCGCCGCCGGCTCCTCGCCGCGACCTGACCCACAGTTCCTCCCGTTCTGGTGGAGGTCTACTCGTCCCTGACAGGAGCAGACCTCCACCAGAACGGGTGTGAGGAGAGGTGCTCGGGCGGTCAGCCTCCGGCGAGAGGCACGGTGAGGAGGGGCTCGTGGGTCGCGCCCGTCGGGCCCAGCGTGCTCCGGACCAGGACGATCTCGTCGACCGGGTAGCGGAGCAGGATCGGCGTGCCGGTGATCCCGCACGCACCGCGGTTGCGCAGGCGGGCGAGGGTGACGTGGCCGACGAACGGTCGGCCCGGCGGCTCGCCGACGTGGGCGGTGGCGGCACGGACCGCCCGGGCGAGCTCGTCGAGGCCGTCGGCGGGAAGGCACACGACGTCGCGTCCCAGTCGGCTGACCCGCGGCCCGAGCGTCACGGTCGCCGGTGGTGCGCGCAGGTCGTCGAGCGCTCCGGCGGCGGCGTCCTCGTCCGCCTCGCCGAGGAAGCGGAGCGTGACGTGCCACTGCTCCTCCGGCACCCACCGCACGCCGGGCTCGGCGGCCCGCGGCAGCCGCTCGGCCAGGTCGGTGCGAACCGGGCGGGGGAGCGGTGCGGCCACGAAGAGCCGACTCATGGGCCGGTTCTACGGGTCCGGGTCAGGACTCGGCGGGCTCGGCCTCGGACTCGCCGTCGGTGTCGAGGAGCAGCGAGGCGGAGTTCATGCAGTAGCGCAGCCCTGTCGAGGTGGGCCCGTCGGGGAACACGTGGCCGAGGTGGGCGCCGCAGTTCGCGCACACCGCCTCGGTGCGGACCATGCCGTGGGAGCTGTCGGTGCGGGTCTCGACGGCCCCGTCGATGGCGTCGGAGAAGCTCGGCCATCCGGTGCCCGACTCGTACTTGGTGTCGGAATGGAACAGGGGCGTCTCGCACACGATGCAGCGGTAGACGCCGTCGTCGTGGTTGTCCCAGTAGATGCCGGTGAACGCCCGCTCCGTGCCGGCGTGCTGGGTGACGTCGAACTGCAGCGGGGTGAGGCGCTCGCGCAGGGCGTCCAGGCGCTCGGTCGGATCGGTCGGAAGGGCCTCGGCCATGGCGTCACCTCGCACGGAGCGGGCGGTCGGGGCACCGCCTCGCCAGAGCCTACCGACAGCCGAAGATGCTTGAACCGAACACCGGTTCGAAGTTACACTGCTGTCGTCCGGTTCGGCACCGCCGACCCACCGGCTGCTGTACACACCCGCTGTCACACCCCGTCCGTAGGGTGCTCTCCATCGCTGGAACGACACCCCGTCGCCCCGGCCCAGTCCCGACAGCACGGTTCGACAGCAGTTCGCAACCGTTCGACGCAACCGTTCGACGAAACCGTTCGCACAGCACGAAGGAGACTCCGGTGGAGCGAGACAAGGCACTCGAGATGGCCCTCAGCCAGATCGAGAAGCAGTACGGCAAGGGCTCGGTCATGAAGATGGGCGAGAAGGGCTCGATGCAGGTCGAGACCATCTCGACCGGGGCCCTGGCCCTCGACCTTGCCCTCGGCGTCGGGGGTCTGCCCCGAGGCCGTGTCGTGGAGATCTACGGGCCCGAGTCGTCGGGCAAGTCCACCCTCGCCATGCACGTCGTGGCCGAGGCGCAGCGCAACGGCGGCATCTGCGCCTACGTCGATGCCGAGCACGCCATGGATCCGGTCTACGCCCGCAACATCGGCGTCGACGTCGACGAGCTGCTCATCTCCCAGCCCGACACGGGTGAACAGGCCCTCGAGATCACCGACATGTTGATCCGCTCCGGCGCGCTCGACGTCGTGGTCATCGACTCGGTGGCCGCCCTCACCCCCCGGGCGGAGATCGAGGGCGAGATGGGCGACACCCACGTCGGCCTGCAGGCCCGACTCATGAGCCAGGCCCTGCGCAAGCTCACCGCCAACCTCAGCAAGTCGAACACCGTGTGCGTGTTCATCAACCAGCTGCGGGAGAAGATCGGCGTGATGTTCGGCTCGCCGGAGACCACGCCGGGCGGCCGTGCGCTGAAGTTCTACTCGTCGGTCCGGCTCGACATCCGTCGCATCGAGTCCATCAAGGACGGCGTCGAGGTCGTGGGCAACCGCACCCGGGTCAAGGTGGTCAAGAACAAGGTCGCCCCGCCCTTCAAGCAGTGCGAGTTCGACATCATGTACGGCAAGGGCATCAGCCGTGAGGGCTCGCTGCTCGACATCGGTGTCGACCTCGGCATCGTGAAGAAGTCGGGCGCCTGGTACACCTACGAGGGCGAGCAGCTCGGCCAGGGTCGGGAGAACGCCAAGACGTTCCTCACCGAGAACCCCGAGATCATGGTGGAGGTGTCCGAGCGCATCCTCGTCGCCTCGGGCATCGGGGCCGATGCCGGTGCCGAAGCCGTCGACGATCTCGATCTCACCGATGACGTCATGACCTCCGAGCACGACGTCCCCATCAGCCTCGACGACTGAACCATCTGCTGTCCGTGACGGTCCCGGGGCCACTGGCCAGGCCCCGGGACCGTTCGCGTCCGGCCTCGCCGACGGAACCGCCGGCCGTTCCGGGGGAGGGGTCCCGGTAACCTGGTCGGCCGTGACCGCCCGGACCTACGCCATCCGCACCTACGGGTGCCAGATGAACGAGCACGACTCCGAGCGGCTCGCCGGGCTGCTCGAAGCCGACGGCCTGGTCCCGGCCGCATCGGAGGCCGAGGCCGACGTCGTCGTGCTCAACACCTGCTGCATCAGGGAGAACGCCGACAACAAGCTGTACGGCAAGCTCGGACACCTGAAGTCGCTCAAGGCCGAGCGGCCCGGGATGGAGATCATCGTCAGCGGCTGCCTGGCCCAGAAGGACCGCGAGCAGGTGCAGCAGCGCGCCGGTCACGTCGACGTCGTGCTCGGCACCCACAACGTGCACCGCGCCGTCGAGTTGCTCCATGCCTCCCGGGTCGACGGTCCGGTCACCGAGATCTGGGACGAGGCGCTGGAGGAGGCCGAGTCGTTCCCCTCGGCGCTGGCGGTGAAGCGTGAGGTCGACCACTCGGCCTGGGTCACCATCCAGATCGGTTGCGACAACACGTGCGCGTACTGCATCGTCCCGTCGGTGCGGGGCAAGGAGCTCAGCCGACCCTTCGGTGAGCTGGTGGCCGAGGTCGAGCGCCTGGCCGGCGACGGCGTGATCGAGGTGACCCTCCTCGGGCAGAACGTGAACTCCTACGGGCGTGACCTCACCACCGCCCGACGCACCGGAGCCTCCGACGTGGGCGACGAGCTCGACGACGCTTTCGTGGCGGGCGCGCAGTGGGCGGGCGACCCCGCTCGCCGGGCCCGGCCGCTGTTCGCCGACCTGCTCGGTGCGGTGGCGTCGGTGGAGGGCATCCACCGGGTCCGCTACACCAGCCCGCACCCCAAGGACCTCCGCCCGGAGACCATCGCGGCCATGGCCGAGCACCCGGCGGTGTGCAACCACCTACACCTGCCGCTGCAGTCGGGCTCCGACCGCACCCTCGCCGCCATGCACCGGGGCTACACCGCCGATCGCTATCTCGAGAAGCTGACCGCCGCCCGAGCCGGCATCGCCGATCTGGCCGTCACCACCGACCTCATCGTCGGCTTCCCCGGCGAGACCGACGACGACTTCGAGCAGACCCTCGAGGTGGCGGCGGCGGCGGAGTACGACTCGGCCTACACGTTCATCTTCTCGCCCCGCGAGGGCACCGAGGCCGCCGCCATGGCCGACCGGTTCGTCGACCCGGCAGTGGTGGGGGAGCGCTTCGAGCGACTGCGCGTCGTGGTCGAACGCTCGGCGCTGGCCCGGCACCAGGCCCGCATCGGCCGGATCGAGGAGATCGTGGTCGAGGGGCCCTCGAAGCGCGATCCGTCGGTGCTGACCGGCCGCACCACCCAGAACAAGCTGCTGCACTTCCGCTCCGACCGGCCCCTGCGATCCGGCACCCTCGCCACCGCCCGGGTCCTCGATGCCGGACCGCACTTCCTGCGCGGCGAGCTGGTCGAGGTGCTGGCGGCGCCGCGTCACCGCACCCGCATCCCCGTCGCCGTCGGGTGACCAGCGCGCCTGGCGCTCTCCCCCCCGAGGGCTGGCGGCCGTCGGACCGCCACCTCGGACTGGTCGGCCCGACCGCCTCGGGCAAGTCGGCCCTGGCGCTGGAGCTGGCTCGCCGCCACCCGGATCTGGAGATCGTCGCCGTCGACTCCATGCAGGTGTACCGAGGGATGGACATCGGCACGGCCAAGCCCACGCCGGCCGAGCAGGCCGAGGTCCCGCACCACCTTCTCGACGTGGCCGATCCCGACGACGACTACACGGTGGCGCGGTTCCAGCATGACTGCCTGGCCGTCCTGGCCGACCTCGAGGCCCGTGGCAACCGGGGCCTGCTGGTGGGCGGAACCGGCCTGTACCTGCGGGCGATCACCGACGGGCTCGACATCCCTGGCCAGTTTCCCGAACAGCGGGCCGCTCTCGACGCCGACCCCGACACCGCTGCGCTGTTCGAACGGTTGCGTGGGCTCGATCCCGTGGCGGCCGAGCGCATGGAGCCCACCAACCGGCGAAGGGTGGTGCGGGCCCTCGAGGTCACCCTCGGCAGCGGTCGCCCGTTCTCGTCGTTCGGGCCGGGGCTCGAGCAGTACCCGACCGCGCCGTTCCCGCTGGTGGCACTCGACATCGATCGGTCCGACCTCGACGAGCGCATCGCGCGCCGCTACGACCAGCAGATGGCCGACGGCTTCCTCGACGAGGTGCGCGCCCTGCTGGCCCGACCGGGCGGGCTCTCTCGGACCGCCCGCCAGGCTCTCGGCTACGCCGAGCTGCTCCACCATCTCGAGCACGGCACCCCGCTCGACGTGGCGCTCGACACCGCCGTGGTGCGCACCCGGCGCTTCTCCCGGCGCCAGCAGCGTTGGTTCCGCCGCGACCCCCGCATCGGGTGGCTGCCCGTAGGAGGGGGAGACCCGAGCACCGCCACCACCGGGAACGCGCTCGCCCGCCTCGAAGCGCTCCTGGGAGACTGATTCCTCGACCGCGACGGGGTTCGGCCGCGAGACGCCAGACTGAGGGCACCATGCAGCTCACCAAGCACCACGGCCTCGGCAACGACTTCCTGGTCGCCCTCGAGGAGGTGGACGGCACGACCCGGGCCGACGCCACCATCGCTCGCACGCTGTGCGACCGCCGACGCGGCATCGGCGCCGACGGCCTCATCGTCGGCACCCGTCCCGCCCCCGGCCAGACCGGCCCCGACGGCCGGCCGGTCGATGTCGTGATGCACCTCTGGAACGCCGACGGCAGCCGGGCCGAGATGAGCGGCAACGGCATCCGATGCCTGGGTCAGGCCCTGGCCTCGGCCCGGGACGACCACGAGGCCACGTACCTCGTGGCCACCGACGGAGGGCTGCGCGAGCTGGTCGTGCACGACGACGGCGACCACCGAATGGCCCAGGTCCACGTCACCATGGGGGCGGTGTCGCCGGGCCCGGACGTGCCGGTGTCGGTCTCCGAGCGTCTGGCCGATGCCCGTCACGCCACCGCCGACATGGGCAACCCGCACCTGGTGGTGCTGGTGGGCGACCTCGCCGGCGTCGACCTCGTCGGCACCGGTAGCTGGCTGGAGGAGCAGTTCCCGGCCGGCGTGAACGTCGAGTTCATCGCGCCCGGCTCCGCCCCCGACACCATCGACCTGCTCGTGTGGGAGCGCGGCGCTGGCGTCACCGAGGCCTGCGGCACCGGCGCGGTGGCATCCGCCCACCTGGCCCACCGGTGGGGCCTGGTCGGTCGGGAGGTCCAGGTGGTGATGCCCGGCGGCACCGCCGAGGTGGTGTTGCCGGCCGACGACGACCTCTACACCGAACCCATCCTCATCGGACCGGCCCAGCACGTGGCCACCCTCGAGGTCCCCACGCCGGAGCGGGTGCATGGCTGATCCCCACGAGAACCGCTCGACCGAGACCCATCGAGGCGGATTCGGCGAGTTCGGCGGTGAGAGCTCCGGCCTCATCGACCGGGCCTTCCGGGAGAAGATCGTGCTGGTGGGCGTCACCCGCCCCGGCGAGCACGAAGAGGACACCGATCGCCACCTCGACGAGCTCGCCCTGCTGGTCGACACCGCCGGAGCCGACGCCGTCGCCCGGGTGGTGCAGCGCCGCCACAACCCGGACCCGGCCACCTACCTGGGCTCGGGCAAGGTCGACGAGCTGAAGGAGCTCTCCGAAGCGGTCGACGCCGACACCGTGGTGTTCGACGACGAGCTCAGCCCCGCCCAGCAGCGGAACCTGGAGAAGATGCTCGGCCGCACCGCCATCGACCGCACCGCCGTGATCCTCGACATCTTCGGGCAGAACGCCCACAGCCTCGAGGGCAAGGCACAGGTCGAGCTGGCCCAGATCCGCTATCGGCTCCCTCGGCTCCGGGGGAAGGGAAAGTCGCTCTCCCAGCAGCGCGGTGGGATCGGCGCCCGTCAGGGCGGCGGCGAGACCCAGCTCGAGGTCGACCGTCGGCGTCTCCTGCGGCGCATGCACAAGCTCGAGGCCGACCTCAAGGAGATCAGTCGGATCCGCCGCACCCAGGCCAAGGCCCGCCAGCGTTCCCGACTGCACCGGGTGGCGATCGTCGGGTACACCAACGCCGGCAAGTCCACGTTGTTGAACCGCCTGACCGATGCCGGGGTGCTGGTCGAGGACCGTCTGTTCGCCACCCTCGACGCCACCACCCGGCGCCTGCAGCTCCCCGGCGGCGAGACCGTGCTGGTCACCGACACCGTCGGGTTCATCACCAAGTTGCCCACCCAGTTGGTCGAGGCGTTCAAGTCCACCCTCGAGGTCGTGGTCGACGCCGACCTGCTCGTCCACGTGGTCGACGGCTCCGCCGCCGATCCTCAGGAGCACATCGGCGCGGTCAACCTGGTGTTGGCCGAGATCGGAGCGGCGGACGTCCCGCAGCTCCTGGTGGCCAACAAGCTCGACGTCGACGCCGACGGCTGCAAGCGCCTGCTGGTCGACCAGCCGGGGGCGGTGGCCATCTCGGCCCGCACCGGCGAGGGTGTCGACGACCTGTTGCGGACCATCGGCGACCGCCTCCGCGGCCTGTCCACGATCACCGAGCTGGTGGTGCCCTTCGACCGGGGCGACGTGCTCGCATCCCTCCACCGTGAAGGCGAGGTGCTGGTCGAGACGGCGACCGACCTCGGCATGCGGGTGCGGGCCCGACTCGACGAGGCGGCGGTCAGTCGTCTGCGCGAGTACGTGGTCGCCGGCTAGACCCTCCACCGATGAACGACCTGTCGATGAGCGACGCCGTTGCGGGCTTCACCCCGCCGCCGTACCCGTACGACCGGCTCGACGCGCTCAAGCCGGCCGCCCAGGCCCTCGACGGCGGGATGGTCGACCTGTCGATCGGCACGCCGTGCGACCCGCCCCCGGCGTTCGTGGTCGAGGCGCTGGCCTCGTCGGCTGCCGAACGGGGGTATCCGGCCTCGATCGGATCGCCCGCCTACCGGGAGGCGGCAGCGGGCTGGATGCAGCGCCGACTCGGCGTCGAGGTGCCCACCGATCGGCTGGCGGCGTGCATCGGCACAAAAGAGCTTGTCGCAGGTATGCCGCACTGGCTGCGCCTGCGCGACCCCTCCCGCGACGTCGTGCTCTACCCGGCCATCAGCTACCCGAGCTACGCGATGGGAGCCGAGTTGGCCGGGTGCCGGGCGGTTCCGGTGCCGGTCACCGCCGATGGTCGCAGTGACCTCGCCGCCATCGATCCGGCCGACGCGACGCGGGCGCTGTGCCTCTGGGTGAACTCGCCCGGCAACCCGACGGGGCACCTCGACGATCTCGGGGCCGCCGCCGAGTGGGGACGAGCCCACGGGGTGCCGGTGCTCTCCGACGAGTGCTACGTCGAGTTCACCTGGGACGGGCCCGGCGCCACCATCCTCACCCATGGCCTCGACGGGGTGCTGGCCGTGCACTCGCTGTCGAAGCGCTCCAACCTGGCCGGCGTGCGGGCCGGTTTCTACGCCGGGGACGCCGAGCTGGTGCGGTACCTGTCGGAGATCCGCAAGCACGCCGGCTTCATGGTCCCGGGCCCGGTGCAGGCCGCCGCCATCGCCGCGTGGGGCGACCAGGCCCACGTCGACATCCAGCGTGAGCGGTACCTGCGTCGGCTGGAACGGATGGCCGACGTGCTGGCCGCCGTCGGGGTCGACGCCCCGATGCCGAGCGGCGGCTTCTACCTGTGGGCTCCGGCTCCCGATGGTGACGCCTGGGCGTTGGTCCGCCGGCTGGCCACCGACGGCGGTGCCCTCGTCTCTCCGGGCGAGTTCTACGGCCCCGACGGCGAGGGCTTCATCCGGGTCGCGGTCGTGCAGCCCGACGACCGCATCGACCTCGTCGCCCGCCGCCTCGGCGCCGCCTGACCGACTCCTCCGCCCGTCCGCCTGACGTTGCGGTGGAGATGAGGTCGGTTTTCGCGCCCTGATCTCCGCGGAGGCTGAATATCGGGCGTGCGGTGATCTGGCCAGGAGCTCGCGATCTCGGCGCCGGCGGCCTGAGGATCCGACACGCCGGTGGGCGGTTCGTGACATCGTGGATTCATGGCGACCTATTCCAACCCGGGCCCGACGGTGAAGAAGCCGTCGAAGACCGGCATCATCTGGGCGATCTCGATCTTCGCGGTCACGGCCATCATCGGCATCGTGATGATCGCGGTGGCGATCGCGACCATTGCCAACGCCATCGACGACCTCCAGGAGGTCGATGCTGGCGAGACCAGGGAGCTCACGCTCACCCCCGGTGACCAGTACGTCTTCATCGGCGCCGACAACGAGCGCGAGCTCGACGAGGTGACGGTCTTCATCGTGGATCCCGACGGCAACCCGTTGCTGCCGAGGTCGAGCAGCAACTCCTTCGACTCCAACGATGGCGACACGGTCTTCCAGTCGACCGGGTACATCGACGTCGACACCACCGGCACCTACACGGTGTCGGTCGAGGGGCCTCCCGGTGGCACCGTCCGCATCGGGGAGATGCCGATCGCCAAGTTCCTCGGGTTGCTGATCGGTGGCATCGCCATCGGCGCCATCGGTTTCATCGTGGCCCTCGTGATCTTCATCGTGGCGCTCGTCCGCCGCAGCCGGGTGAAGAAGGAGAACCGGGCGGCCGCTGGCGGACCCGGTGCGCCGCCGTACGGCCAGCCCCAGCCCTACGGCCAGCCCCAGCCTCCCCCCTACGGCCAGCCGGCGCCCGGGCCCGGCCCCTACCCGCAGCCGTATGGCACTCCCGCCCCGCCACCCGCAGGGCCCGCGCCGTCGCCGCCGGCCGCGCCGACGCCTCCACCTGCGCCCACGCCTCCTCCGCCGGCCGCTCCCACGCCTCCTCCTCCTCCTCCTCCGACGTCCCCGCCTCCGGCCGCACCGACCGCGCCTCCTCCGGCCCCGGCGCCGCCTCCTCCTGCGGCGCCCACGCCGCCTCCGTCGGCCCCTCCGGCTGAGCCGCCGACAGGGGAGGCTCCGACAGGCGAGACGCCCCCACCCGCGCCGACCTGAGCGGTGGTGCCCGCGGGGTAGCCTGCGCCGCCATGGCCGACCTTGCCGCAACCATCGACGAGATCTGGACGACCCGCGACACCCTCGCGGCCGACGATCCCGAAGCCAACGCCGCCATCGGCGAGGCCATCGCCCTGCTCGACTCGGGCGAGGCGCGCGTGGCCGAGATGGGCGCCGACGGCGAGCCGGTCGTCCACCAGTGGCTGAAGCACGCCATCCTCCTGTACTTCCGCCAGTCGCAGATGTCGACGATCGAGCTCGGCCCGTTCGAGTACGCCGACAAGATCCCCCTCAAGGCCGACTACTCGGCCGCTGGGGTGCGGGTCGTCCCCGGTGCCTCGGCGCGCTACGGCTCGTTCCTCGCTCGCGGCGTGGTGATGATGCCGAGCTACGTGAACATCGGCGCCCACGTCGGGGCCAACACGATGGTCGACACGTGGGCCACCGTCGGCTCGTGTGCCCAGATCGGCGCCAACGTCCACCTTTCCGGTGGGGTAGGCATCGGTGGCGTGCTCGAGCCGCCGCAGGCCGCTCCTGTGATGGTCGGTGACGACTGCCTGATCGGCAGCCGCTGCATCGTCGCCGAGGGGGCCCGCGTGGGTGACGGAGCGGTCCTCGGCGCCGGAGTGATCCTCACCGGCTCCATCCCCGTGATCGACGCCGAGACAGGTGAGGAGCTCAGCCGGGGCATCGTCCCGTCCTGGTGCGTCGCCGTGTCGGCGACCCGGCCCCGCACCTTCGCCGGTGGCGAGTTCGGCCTTCCCTGCGTCCTGGTCATCAAGCGGCTGGCGGAGGGGGAGCGCCACGACAAGTCGGCCCTCAACGACGTGCTGCGCCTCCACGGCGCCGCGACCTGATCCGATGACCGTCGACGGCGCCGACGCGGTCGACCTGCTGGCGCGCACCGCGGCGCTGGTCGACATCGCCTCGCCGAGTCGGCACGAGGGCCCGCTGGTGGAGCTCCTGGAGGCCGAGCTGCGGAGCCTCGACCACCTCGAGGTCACCCGGGTCGGCGACAACCTCGTGGCCCGCTCCACCCTCGGGCGCCCGCAACGGCTCATCCTGGCCGGGCACACCGACACCGTCCCCGCGGTCGACAACGGGTCGGCCCGTCTCGACGGCGACCGGCTGCACGGCGTCGGATCGGCCGACATGAAGGGCGGCCTGGTGGTGATGCTCGAGCTGGCCCGTCAGCTCACCGAGCCCGCCGTCGACTGCACCTGGGTCTTCTACGCCCGGGAGGAGATCGCCAGCGTCGAGAGTGGGCTGGGGGAGCTGTTCGAGCTCCGACCCGACCTCCTCGAGGGCGACGCCGCCGTGCTGGGTGAGCCGACCGCCGCCCACATCGAGGCCGGATGTCAGGGCACGCTGCGCCTCCGGGTCGTGCTGCGAGGGGAGCGGGCCCACACCGCCCGCCCGTGGATGGGCCGCAACGCGGTGCACCGGCTGGCCGGGATCCTCGCCGCCCTCGACAGCTACGTGGAACGCCGCCCGGTGATCGACGGCTGTGAGTTCCGTGAGGCGCTCCAGGCCGTGTCGGTCGAGGCGGGTGTGGCGGCCAATGTGGTGCCGGACGAGGCGGTGCTCACCCTCAACCACCGCTTCGCTCCCGACCGTGACCAGGCCGCCGCCGAGGCCCACGTCCGGGAGGTGTTGGCGCCACACCTCGAACCCGGCGACTCGGTCGAGGTGGTCGATGCCGCCCCGGCCGCCGCGCCCGGCCTCACCCATCCTCTGCTCGCCCGGCTGCGCGATCTCGCCGGAGGCGACGTCAGGGCGAAGCTGGGGTGGACCGACGTGGCCCGCTTCGCCAGCCACGGGGTGCCGGCGGTGAACTTCGGACCGGGGGATTCCAACATCGCCCACACCGCGGGTGAGCACATCGACCGGGAGCCCCTCGAACAGGTGTGG